>NZ_JAQMIL010000047.1:0-74818 GCF_029990105.1 Bradyrhizobium sp. Arg237L
CCGGTGGCCACCGGCCAAGACGCTAAATCGCTTCCATCGCACAAATCATGCCCGTGCAGATACAAGGGGTTGCCTCCACGGCCGGCGGCGTTCGTGGAGAGAACCCCTCACCCAAGCGAGCCTGCTGCAAGTAGCTGAGCAGCCCTCTCCCACAAGGGGAGAGGGCACAACAATTGGCACCTTGAGTCCGAGCTGAACTCGGATGCGCGCTGCGCTCCATCCGGGCTACGAGAAGAACTACTTCGGCAGCTTGGGGATCATGCCCTTCAGCTTTTCCATATCCTTGATGTTCATCTTCATGCCGCCGGCCATGATGATGTCACCGGGCTTCTGATCCGCCTTGCAGGGACCGAGCCATTTGGCCTCGATGGTGCCGGTGGTATCGCGCGCCGCACCGGCGGAGCCGCGATCGGCGTGCGAGGTCGTCTTCACGGTGTAGGCGGAGTTGAAGTCGCCGGTGATCTCGGCATGCGAGGTCACCGTGACGCCGGCGACGCCGCACACGGAATCGCTGACATAGCCGGTCGCCGTCTTCTGGATATCCTGCTTGGAGCAGATATCCTTCGCCATCGGCGAGACCGCCGTGCTCATGTCTTTGTCGGTGGTCTCGTCGGTGCAATGCTGCATCGTCATTTCGGGCATGGTCGAGCCCGTACGCACGATCTTCATCTCCCACAGGCCCGCCTTGCGGACAGGGAGATCGACGGCGCCGGCCACGCCTGGCAGCAGCGCAGCCAGGCCTATGGCCGATCCGAGCAGAACGAAATGTCGTGTCATGCGGCGATGCCGGTAACGGGCGGCGATCAATAAAGCGTGCGCAGCGGCCGCTCGGCGGCGCTCCAAGGCACCCAGCGGCAGGAGAAGGAGACGTAGCCACCCTCATAGGGCTGCACCGCGAGGAATTTCACTACCTTGCCGTAGGAAGCGCAGTGATCGACCGCGAGCTGGCGGGCATCGGCCTGCCTTGCCAGCGAATAGGCGATAATGCCGCCGGTATCGTTGCCCTTGAACGGGGGCACCCAGTCGGCCTGGGCCGGTGCAACGGCCAGCATTGCACCTGCGGCAACCATGCCAGCGGCCAGAATCCTTCGCATCGCAGACCTCTCCTTAAATCCTTGGGCGACACCATAAAGTGCGCCGGCGACGGTGAAAAGAATCGTGGGGCGGAGATTTGCGGAGTTCTCCGCCAGTGTTGCCGCGTTGCACTTGACCTTGCCCGGGCTTCGCGGCACCGTCCCGCGCGTTGGATATTCGGCGGATTCTCATGTGCAACTCTGTTCGTTCCTTGACCAAAACTGGCCTCTGCGCCGCATTCGGCCTGCTGTTTGGCCTGTTGGCGTCCGCCCAGACCGCGCACGCCGCCAATCCGCTCGAGCTGAACTTCTGGCTGTTCGGGCCGAGCTATGAAGGACGGGTGGCCCCCTGCGAGGCAGCGCTGCCGACCATTGCGTCTCAGTTCCAGGAAAAAGAGGGCCAGTTCTGGAATTCCCCGCTGGTGATCACCGGCTATTCGCGGATCCATGAGACTGCTTTCCGTCCCTGGCAGTCCGACAACATCCCGCGCCGCTACTGCTCGGGCGACGCGATGTTGAGCGACGGCAAGGTGCGCACCGTGCATTTCTCGATCATCGAGGACGGCGGCTTTGCCAGCATCGGCCAGGGCGTCGAATGGTGCGTGGTCGGACTGGACCGCAACTGGGCCTATAATCCCGCCTGCAAGTCGGCCCGGCCCTGATCCTTAGGGCTGGCGTGGTCGCGCTTGTTAATCAAGCAACGCGTCGCACCACATTTTGTTCTTGAAATGTTCCATCTCCCTGCTAGGCTCGCCAGCGGTCGAGTGTGAGGGGTGCTTGATGTTTCGATTGGCCTTAGTTTCCCGGCTGCTGATTTCCGTCCTTGCGTTTTTAACCGTGACCGGCCCGGTCGGTGCCCAGGACCGCCGGCAAAACGCGCCGGGCGAGTTCGATTTCTACGTGCTTGCGCTGTCCTGGTCGCCGTCGTTCTGCGAAGCCGCCTCCGAGCGCGGCGATGGCAGGCGAGCGCAGGTCCAATGCGGCGGACGCCCCTACTCCTTCGTCGTGCATGGCCTCTGGCCGCAATATGAGCGCGGCTTTCCGGAATATTGCCAGCGGCCCGCTCCACGCCTCGCCCGCAACGTCATGACCTCGATGCTCGACCTGATGCCGGCGCCCGGGCTGATCTACAACGAATGGGACAAGCACGGCACCTGCTCCGGCCTCTCGGCACGCGCCTATTTCGAGAGCATCCGCAAGGCCCGCGCCGCGGTGAAGATTCCTGAGGAATTCCTGCAACTATCGGAGCCGAAGACGGTCGCACCCGGCGAGATCGAAGAGGCCTTCATCAAGTCCAATCCGGGCCTCAGCAGTTCGGCAATTTCGGTGACCTGCGACAGCAAGCGGCTCAGCGAGGTCAGGATCTGCATGAGCAAGGACATGCAGTTCCGCGCCTGCGAGGAAACCGACCGCCGCGCCTGCCGCCGAGACCAGGTGGTGATGCCGCCGATCCGGGGTGGCTAGGCTTCGTCATTCCAGTCCGAAGGACCAGACCTCAAATATGCAGTTTGTGCATCGGGAATTTCGAGAATCTCCGACGTGAAGCTGCGCATCCAAGTTCGGTGCTTTCAACTTGCCCGACATGAGCTGGGTTACTTTCATCTGCGCGATGTCGTAACCGTCAGGCATGAACTACCGTCACGCCTTTCACGCCGGCGGCTTTGCCGACGTCATCAAGCACATCGTGCTGGTGCGAATCCTGCTCTATCTGCAGGAAAAGCCGGCGGCGCTCCGCGTCATCGACACCCACGCCGGCGCCGGCCTCTATGATCTCACCTCCGACGAGGCGCGGCGCGGCGGCGAATGGCTGACCGGAATCGCGCGGGTGATGCAGGCGCGATTCTCGAACGAAGCGCTGCCGCTGGTACTGCCTTATCTCGACATTGTGAGAGCCTTCAGCCCACCGGGCGAACTGAAGGCCTATCCGGGCTCGCCCCTGATCGCACGGGCGCTGCTCAGGCCGCAGGATCGCCTCACCGCCTGCGAGCTCGCGCCCGAGGCGCGCAAACGCCTGATCGACGCGCTGCGCCGCGACGCCCAGGCGCGGGTGGTCGACCTCGATGGCTGGACCGCGCTGCCGGCCTTCGTCCCGCCGAAAGAAAGGCGCGGCCTGGTCCTGATCGACCCGCTTTTTGAGGCCAAGGACGAGTTCGAGCGGCTGGCGCAAGGCTTTTCCGAGGCGTTCGCCAAATGGCCGACTGGCAGCTATCTGCTGTGGTATCCGGTCAAAAGCCGTCGCGTGACCGACGATCTCGCACGGCATGTCGCGTCCGAGACAGGCAAGAGCACGCCGGCCGGCAAATGCCTGCGACTCGAATTCAGCGTCGCGCCTCGCGAAGCCGATAGCGGCCTGGTCTCGACCGGGCTTTTGATCGTCAATCCGCCCTGGACGCTTGCCGGCGAACTCAGAATCATACTGCCCGAGCTCGAAAAGCCCTTGGGCCAAGGTGGCGCCGGCCGATTCAGGCTGGAGACGCCCAAACCTTAACCAAAGCCGTTGCTGAAAACTCCCACTCGACCATAGGCAACTTGCCCGGAACCGTATTATGCTTGTCACGTTAGGACTGGCTTTACGTTCCGCTTCCGCGAATGGTTGCGGCGGAGTGACAAGGCCGAAGAAAAATCCAGGCGGGTCGGTGGCGTGACACGGGTCCGCTGAGGTGGCCAAGCTTCCGGCAGCGAATGTCCGGTCACCCGCTACGTGAGTTACGCGTAGCGGCGGTGCAATGCGGGGGAGGAGTTTCCCGATGGCCATGACTGGGACAGTCAAATTCTTCAATGGAGAGCGCGGCTACGGCTTCATCAAGCCTGACGACGGCGGCCGCGATGTGTTCGTTCACATCACCGCTGTCGAGCGCGCAGGACTAAAGGATTTGACCGAAGGACAGCGTATTACGTTCGACGTCGAACCAGACAAGAAGGGCAAAGGCCCCAAGGCGGTCAATCTGGTGATTTCATCGTGAGCTTTCGCGCTCACGCTGAAGCGGACTGAAGTCTCGGGTAAAGGATTTGCCGGGCGGCGTCCCGCTCGCACAGGCATGCGCGTGATCTTGCGCGTCAGTTCAGCATAAAAAATTCCGGCCGCCTGCGACGGCCGGAAGGTTGTGGTCGATCGTTTTCTTATTCTTCGAAGTGATTGGCTAGAGCATGATCCGGAAAAGTGGGCACCGGTTTTCCGAAAAAGATCATGCTCAAACAAAGAGCTAAAGCGGGATGACGATTCGAAGAAAAGTCATCACGCTTTAGAAGTGATAGTTCACGCCGGCGCGGATGACGCCGAAATGGTAGCCGTTCGATGCGCCGGTGATGATGAAGTTGCTGCTGGCGAGATCGACATAGAGATATTCGAGCTTGGCGCTCCAGTTCGGCGCAAAGGCCATTTCGGCGCCGAGGCCGGCGGTCCAGCCGACATTGGTCTGGGACTCCGACAGGCCGAAGGTCTCGGCCCGCAATTCGCCGAAGGCAAGGCCGGCGGTGGCGTAGAACAGCACGTTCTGGAACGCGTAGCCGCCGCGCCCGCGGATGGTGCCGAACCACGGGTTGGAGAATTTCCAGGGCGCAAAGGTTTCTTCCGCGCCGGTGGCCTGGATGTCGCCTTCGGCACCGAACACCCACGGGCCGTTGGTCCAGTTGTAGCCGATCTGCGCGCCGCCCGCGAAACCCGACGGCTTGGCCGGGTTGTTGTCCACGCCACCCCAAGCATAGCCGAAATTGCCGCCGAGATAGGGCCCTGCCCAGCTCAAGGCGTTGAGCGGCTGGTTGACGGTATAGGGCCCGCGATAATCGGCCGCTGCTGACGACGTCGTCCAGCCCCCGACCAACAGCGCCAGCAGGCGCAAGACGACAAACCGCTTCATCGCAACCACTCCAGAACGCAACAGCCGTGACCCGCCGGTTGCGAAGGCCGGCATGGTTACGGAATTCACTGGTTTTTCGGGAAGATTTATCGAAAGTTTTACGTTAAAGGCCTGTTAACAGCGGTTACCGCCCATCCATCAGACTTAATGGAGTGTTACCGGCGCGGGGCTTTCCCTCGAAGCCCGATGCTGGCGATGGCGTCCGGCAGCGCCTAGTTTAGGCCCATGGATCACGATTCTACCGACCACCCGAAGGCGTCCGTGCCCAAGGGAACGCGCCACGGCCAGAAGCCCGATTTGCCGCCGCAGGACCTCGCGCTCGTCACCGGCGACGTCGATCCGGCGACGTCGGCCACGGAGGAGGACGAGGACGCGCGGCTGCCCGAGGTTCCCGAGGAACCAGCGGAGGCGGTCGCCGAGGGTACGCTCGCGGTCGGCCATGCCGCGATCGAGAATGCGGTGCGGCTCGCCCCGACCTTGCCGGGCGTCTACCGCATGCTCAATGCGGCCAACGACGTGCTCTACGTCGGCAAGGCGAAGAATGTCCGCAAACGGCTTTCATCCTATGCCCGGCCCAACGCGCCGCTGCCGGCGCGCATCCTGCGCATGATCGCGGCGACGGTGAATGTCGAGATCGTCTCGACCACCACCGAGACCGAGGCGCTGCTGCTGGAGGCCAACCTCATCAAGCAGCTCCGGCCGCGCTTCAACGTGCAGCTTCGCGACGACAAATCGTTTCCCTACATCCTGATCACAGGCGACCATTGGGCGCCGCAGATCCTCAAGCACCGCGGCGCGCAGACGCGGCCCGGCCGCTATTTCGGCCCGTTCGCCTCCGCCGGCGCCGTCAACCGCACCATCACGGCGCTGCAGCGCGCGTTCCTGATCCGCTCCTGCACCGACGGCTTCTTCGAAAGCCGCACCCGGCCCTGCCTGCTCTACCAGATCCGCCGCTGCTCCGGCCCCTGCACCGGCGAGATCGATTTCCCCGGCTATGGCGAATTGGTGCGCGAGGCGACCGAGTTTCTGTCGGGCCGCAGCCATGCGGTGAAGCAGGAGCTTGCCACTGAGATGGAGAAGGCTTCCGGCGAGCTCGAATTCGAGACCGCCGCGCTCTACCGCGACCGCCTCGCCGCGCTGTCCGCGATCCAGTCGCAGCAGGGCATCAACCCGCGCACGGTGGAAGAAGCCGACGTGTTCGCCATCCACCAGGAGGGCGGCTATTCCTGCGTCGAGGTGTTCTTCTTCCGCACCGGCCAGAACTGGGGCAACCGCGCCTATTTCCCGCGCGCGGAGAAGTCGTTCACATCAGAGGAGGTGCTCTCTTCCTTCCTCGCGCAGTTCTACGACGACAAGCCGCCGCCCAAGCTCATCCTGCTCTCGCACGAGGTCGAGGACGCCGCACTGCTCGCCGACGCGCTATCCGTAAAGGCGGGGCGCAAGGTCGAGGTTTCAGTCCCCAAGCGCGGTGAGAAGAAAGAGCTGGTCACCCATGCGCTGACCAATGCGCGCGAGGCGCTCGGCCGCAAGCTTGCGGACACCGCGACCCAGGGCCGGCTGCTCGAAGGCATGGCCACGACGCTTGGCCTGCCGCAGGTGCCGAAGCGCATCGAAGTCTACGACAACAGCCACATCCAGGGCACCAACGCGGTCGGCGCGATGATCGTGGCGGGTCCTGACGGGTTCATGAAGAACCAGTACCGCAAGTTCAACATCAAGTCCGAAGGGCTGACCCCGGGCGATGACTACGCGATGATGCGCGAGGTGCTGGAACGGCGGTTCAAGCGGCTGCTGAAGCCTGCCGAGGGCGAAGCGCCCAAGGTCAAGGCTGACGACGATTCCTTCCCGCAATGGCCCGACCTCGTCATCATCGACGGTGGCCGCGGCCAGTTGAACGCAGTGACCGAGATTTTCGACCAGCTCGGGCTGACCCAGGTGTCCCTGATGGCGGTGGCAAAGGGACCGGACCGCGATGCCGGCCGCGAAACGCTGTTCATGCCCGGCCGCGAGGCCATCAAGCTCGAGCCCCGCGATCCCGTGCTGTATTTCATCCAGCGGCTGCGCGACGAGGCGCACCGTTTCGTGATCGGCTCGCATCGCAAGCTGCGCAAGAAGGACATCCGCGAGGCCGGCTTGCAGGAAATTCCCGGTATCGGCCCCTCGCGCAAACGCGCGCTGCTTCATCATTTCGGAACGCTGAAGGAGATCGAGCGCGCCTCGATCGCCGACCTTGGCAAGGTTCCCGGCGTCAGCGCCGAGAGTGCGCGGAAGATCTTCGAGTTTTTCCACGCCCAGCCGGGGGGCTAAAGAGATGGAGTCATCAAGGCGTCGCCTGCAGCGGACCATCTTATGCGCCCACGGTTGACCTCGACGCTTCAGCGGTATTGGTAAGACGGATGAACATGGCGACCACAAGGGGGCAGCCCAAGACCCTGTCCCTCCCGAATATCCTGACCTACGCCCGCATCGCCGCCATCCCGGTGGTGGTCGGCTGCATCTATGTGCAGGCGATCATGGACGGCCCGCTCTGGCTGCGCTGGGTGGCGGTCGCGATCTTCATTGCCGCCGGCATCACCGATTACCTCGACGGCTATTATGCCCGGATCTGGAACCAGCAATCGGCGTTCGGCCGGATGCTGGACCCGATCGCCGACAAGCTTTTGGTGGCCTCCTGCCTGCTGATGCTGGCCGCGGACGGCATCATCCACGGCTGGTCGCTATGGGCCGCGATCGTGATCCTCTGCCGCGAGATCCTGGTGTCGGGCCTGCGTGAATATCTGGCTGGCCTGCGCGTCAGCGTCCCCGTGACCAAGCTCGCCAAATGGAAGACCACGGTGCAGCTCGTCGCGATCGGCTTCCTGCTGGCCGGCGAGGCCGGCGATCAGGTGGTCCCGGTGGTCACCCTGATCGGGCTGGCCTTGCTGTGGATCTCCGCGATCGTCACGATCTATACCGGCTACGATTATTTCCGCGCCGGCATCCACCATCTCATCAAGGAGGATGAGGGATGAAGGTGAAGTATTTCGCCTGGGTCCGCGAACGCATCGGCAGGGCCGAGGAGACCATCGAGCCGCCGGCCGATATCCGTACCGTCGGTGAGCTGATCGACTGGCTCGCCGGGCGCGACGAGGCCTCCGCCTATGCCTTTGAGAAGCCGAAGGTGATCCGTGCCGCGATCGACCATGCCCATGTCAAGCAGGATGCCGTGATATCGGGCGCGCGCGAGATCGCATTCTTTCCGCCGATGACGGGCGGCTGAGCCACCACATGACCGCGATTGCGACCATCCGCATCCAGGAAGCCGATTTCGACACTGCGCAGGAGATTGCCGCGATCGGCAAGGGCCGCACCGATATCGGCGCCGTCGTCAGCTTCAGTGGCATCTGCCGTGGCAGCGAGAATGGCGAGCCGATCGCGGCGCTGACGCTGGAGCACTATCCCGGCATGGCGGAAGCCGAAATCAGGCGCCATGCCGAGGAAGCGATGTCGCGCTGGCCGCTATCAGGTCTTACCGTCATTCACCGCGTCGGCCGCATCACGCCGGGCGAGAACATCGTGCTGGTGGTGACGGCATCGCAGCACCGGCAGGCCGCGTTCCAGGCCGCCGAATTCCTGATGGACTACCTCAAATCCAGCGCGCCATTCTGGAAGCGCGAGGAAAGCGCGCGGGGATCGAGCTGGATCGAGGCGCGCGACCATGATGACGCGGCGGCCGCGCGCTGGACCAAATCCTGATGGCCAAGCGTCCCACGCCGGCCGCCGCCAAGCGCGGCCGATCTGTAGCGAAATCCCCGAAAGTCGCAGCGGGCGAGCTCAAGACCCTGCTCGATTTCGTCCGCTATGCGGTGAGCCGCTTCACCGAGGCAAAGCTCGTGTTCGCGCACGGCACCACCGATCCGGTGGCGGACGCTGCTTTCCTGGTCTGCGAAACCCTGCACCTGCATCCCGACCAGTTCGATCAGTTTGCCGGCGCGCGCCTCACCGCGCATGAGGGCAGCCAGATCCTCGATCTGATCGAGCGCCGCATCGCGACGCGGAAGCCGGCCGCCTATCTCGTCAACAAGATCTACATGCGCGGCCTGCCCTTCTATGTCGACGAGCGCACCATCGTGCCGCGCTCCTTCATCGGCGAACTCCTGGATTCGCATTTCGGCGGCGACGAGGCGGAAGGCGGCTCGCTGATCGACGATCCCTTGTCCGTCGTGACCGTGCTCGACCTCTGCACCGGCTCCGGATGCCTTGCGATCCTCGCCAGCCGCAGCTTCCCGAATGCCGACATCGACGCGGTCGACCTCTCGAAGGACGCGCTGGCGGTCGCCGCGCGCAATATCAGGGATTACGGACTCGAGGATCGGCTCACGCTGCACCAGGGCGACCTGTTCGAACCGCTCGAAGGCAGGCGTTACGACCTCATCATCTCCAATCCGCCCTATGTCGATGCGCTCGGCATGGCCTCGCTGCCGCGGGAATGCCGCGCCGAGCCGAAGCTCGCCTTCGACGGCGGCGCCGACGGGCTCGACATTGTCAGACGCATCCTCGACGAGGCCCCTCAGCATCTGAGTGCGGAGGGCGGACTGCTCTGCGAGATCGGCCGCGGGCGCGAGGTCCTGGAAGCCGCCTATCCGCAATTGCCGTTGCTCTGGCTCGATACCGAGGATTCCGAGGGCGAAGTGTTCTGGATTGGCGCAACCGATCTCTCGTCGGTTTGACGCTCTTTCACGCGAGCTGGTGCCCGCTACGCTCGAAGATGCCGTGTGACGCAGTGCAACGCGGCGGAAATATCGCAGCTCACGCCGTTCACGTGGGGCAGCGAAGCTGATACTTTCAAGGCAAATCAGCTCACCGCCATCAACGAGGCCCCCATGCTGGACAAGAGCCCCCGCCCCGCCGCCGTCAATGTTCCCAACGATCTCGCCGCGCATTGGATGCCGTTCACCGCCAACCGCGCCTTCAAGAAGCAGCCGCGGCTGCTCGCCGGCTCCAAGGACATGCACTATTTCACCGTCGATGGCCGCCAGATCATCGACGCCGCCGCCGGCATGTGGTGCTGCAATGCCGGCCACGGCCGCACCCAGATTTCGGAAGCGATCGCCAAGCAGGCAGCGGCGATGGACTATGCGCCGCCATTCCAGTTCGGCATCCCGCAATCCTTCGAGCTTGCCAGCCGCATCGCCGACCTGGCGCCCGAGGGACTCGACAACGTGTTCTTCTGCAATTCGGGATCGGAAGCTGCCGACACCGCGCTGAAGATCGCGCTGGCCTATCATCAGATCAGCGGCCAGGGCAGCCGCATCCGCCTGATCGGCCGCGAGCGCGGCTATCACGGCGTCGGCTTCGGCGGCACCTCGGTCGGCGGCATCGTCGGCAACCGCAAGCTGTTCGGCTCGCTGCTCACCGGCGTCGATCATCTGTCGGCGACCTATGACCGCGAGAAGCAGGCCTTCACCAAGGGCGAGCCGGACTATGGCGTGCATTTCGCCGACGAGCTCGAGCGCCTCGTCAACCTGCACGGCGCCAACACGATTGCTGCCGTGATCGTCGAGCCGATGGCCGGCTCGACCGGCGTGCTGCCGGCGCCGAAGGGCTATCTGAAGCGGCTGCGCGAGATCACCGAGAAGCATGGCATCCTCCTGATCTTCGACGAGGTCATCACCGGCTATGGCCGGCTCGGCTTTGCCTTCGCCGCGGAGCGCTATGGCGTGACGCCCGACATGATCACCTTCGCCAAGGGCATCACCAATGGCGCTGCTCCAATGGGCGGCGTGATCGTGCGCGGCGCCATCCACGACGCCTTCATGAACGGCCCTGAGCATGTGGTCGAGCTGACCCATGGCTACACCTATTCGGCGCATCCGCTGGCCTGCGCTGCCGGCCTTGCGACGCTCGACATCTACCGCGAGGAGAAGCTGTTCGAACGCGCGAGCAAGCTCGAGCCGAAATTCGCCGACGCGGTGATGTCGCTGCGCGACCAGCCGAACGTGGTCGATATCCGCACCGTAGGACTGACCGCCGGCATCGATCTCGCCCCGATCGCGGATGGCCCCGGCAAGCGCGGCTTCGCCGCACTCAACAGCGCCTTCCACGACAACGACCTGATGCTGCGGATCGCCGGCGACTCGCTGTGCCTGACGCCGCCCTTGATCGTCAGCGAGGACCAGATCGGCGAGATCGTCGACAAGGTCGGCAAGATCATCCGCGCGGTGGCGTAGAGCGCGGTTTTGCTGGACCCTCATCCTGAGGAGCGCGGAACGCGCGTCTCCGGACGATGCTACGCATCGCCGGGCGAAGGATGAGGCCCCGCCGGTGGCCTCGCCCTTCGAGACGACCGCTGCGCGGTCTCCTTAGGGTGAGGAGATGGATTGGAGTGGCCGCTCTCGCAATGACGGGCCGAGTTCTGATTCAATTGTCAAACAGCCTTCCGCTGTCATCGTCCGCCACCGGGTCGGCGCAAAAGCGCCGCCCGATGACAGGCTCCGGCGGACGATCCAGTATTCCAGAGACAGCAGTGCTTGAGCCGAGAGGCTGCCGGATACTGGATGCCCGCCTTCGCGGGCATGACGGTGGAGTAGTGGTGAGAGGATGTGAGTCCGCATTCTCGCGGCATGGATTGCCCGAGCTTTGCGTCTCGTTTCGCCCTCCTCGATATCAGAGGGCGCAGGGAAAGCCGGGTGCCGGTTGCACCCGTGGGTCCCGTGCAACAAAAAGCACGGGGGTAGGACCACAGGTTCAACCGAAGCATTCCGGCTTTCCCTGCGCAGTGGTTTTAACGGTTTCCTTCGTGCTCTCCCCGGTGACCGGGCTCTTTTGCCACCGTCACTCTGCGGATACTTGATCCACAAAACTTAGCGCCAGCGTCGGGGCGCCAGGACCACACGACTTCGCCGTCCGTGAGCACCACGCTCGTCAGTCGTGACACTCTCGTCCACCGCATCTCACCGCAACGTTCGTGACGATCGCGACCCGCCCCTCATCTTGGGTGAGACGCGCGGAGTTAAATCACTGATTTGCCCGACGGCGGAAGCGGAATGTTTTTGCGCAAAGGACTGGACGAGGCAAATCAGGTTGAAATTGCTGGCGAACTTTCTCCCCGTCATTCCGGGGCGACGCAAAGCGTCGAGCCCGGAATCCATTCATCCGCTTGCGCCTGCGGCTCGATGGATTCCGGGTTCGTCCTTCGGACGCCCCGGAATGACCGCGGAGCGAGTCTCGGCGGCCGACACGCTTGGGCCAGCGGTGTCTTAAGTCCTCCAAAGAACACTTGCCTGCCGAATCAAACTTGATGGTACAGTGGTCCCGCTTGGGGGAGCGCAGACAAGACCGCGCCAAAGAGGCCCGTGTTTTCCCGGGTGGGACAGCCGAGGTGGACAGCCAAACCTGAGGGCGTAACGCGCGCGACATGATTCGCATTTCGACGATCTTCATCGCCATCTGCATGGTTCTGGTCGCGGCCTCGCTCGGCCTTGTGCTCTATTCGGTGGCTGGCGTCAGCGGAACCGAATCGGCCATCGTGGCGCTGACCGCGTTGACCTTCCTGATCCTCTACAACGCCGTGTCGATGCGGCTGCGCGACCGCTCCGATGTCGGCGGCCAGATCGCGGACCTCTCCCGCGGCACCGCCGACCTCGCCCGCCAGGTCGCCGAATTCGGCCGCAGGCTCGCCGCCGTCGAGGGCCGCGTGGTGTCGGCGAATTCCGCCAGCGCCGACCGCGTGCAGGCCGTGGTCGGCGAAATCAACGAGCTCGGCAATCTGGTCAAGCAGCTTGCAGCCTCCGTCGCCAGCCATGAAGACATGCTGGCAACTGCGAGCGCGCCTTCGAGCAGCCCCGTCGTGGAGCCGGAACCAGAGCCACGCGCTGCCGCTTCAGCTCCGGTAGCCGGCGCCGTGTGGAGGGCCGCCGCGTCGACGACGGCCCCACAGGTTTTCGCAGCACCGGCACCGGCGGTATCAGCCCCGGCAGAAGCCATTGCGGCCTCACGCAGCCCGACTCAGCTCGTCACCGCTATCAGGAATGCGATCGACGCCAACCGGCTCGACATCTACCTGCAGCCGATGGTGACGCTGCCGCAGCGAAAGGTGCGCTACTATGAGGCGGTGACGCGGCTGCGCGACGAGCGCGACCAGATCGTCGCCGCCGACGATTTCATCGGCGCAGCGGAAGCCGGCGGCCTGATCGGGCGCATCGACCACATGGTGATGTTGCGCTGTGTGCAGGTGCTGCGCCGGCTGATGGTCCGCAACAAGGATGTCGGCGTGTTCTGCAACGTCTCCGCAGCGACGCTCGGCAACGCTGTCAATTTCACCCAATGCCTGGATTTCCTCGAAGCCAATCGCGCGCTGGCGCCATCCTTCGTGCTCGAATTCAAGCAGTCGACCTTCCGTAATCTCGGCCCGACCGAGAGCGAGCATCTCGCCGCGCTGTCGCAGCGCGGCTACCGCTTCTCGATCGACAACGTCAGCGACCTCCGTTTCGAGCCGCGCGAGTTCGCCGACCGCGGCGTACGCTTCATCAAGGTGCCGGCGGCATTGCTGCTGGATCCCAGGCAGAGCTCGACCTCGGACATTCACCCCTCAGACCTGTCCGACCTGCTCGGCCGCTATGGCATCGACCTGATCGCCGAGAAGATCGAGGGCGAGCGCGCCGTCGTCGACCTGCTCGACTACGACGTACGGTTCGGCCAGGGGTTCCTGTTCGCCCCGCCGCGGCCGTTGCGGCCCGAAGGCGCATCTGCTACCGCCGGGGCCTCGCCGCCCAAGCCGCAGGAAGCCAATGGCGCCAGCACTCCCGTCCCCCAGAATAACCCCGCCATCGACCCTACGCAGCGGATTACCGGCAATGCCGCGCTGGCGCGCCGCATCGCAGGCCCGGGCTAGGCGGCGCGCGCTGCCATGACCTCACTTCACTTTGTCGAGCGGTTGCGCGACGTCGTTGGCGACGTCGAGGTGGTGCTCTCCGACGTCTGGGGCGTGGTGCATAATGGGCTCGAGTCGTTTCCCGAGGCCTGCGAGGCACTGCATACGTTCCGCCAGCAGGGCGGCACCGTCATCCTCATCACCAACGCGCCACGGCCGGCCGACTCGGTGCAGCGTCAATTGCGCAAATTGGGTGTGGCCGACGAGACCTATGATGCGATCGTCTCGTCCGGGGACCTGACCCGGCATTTCGTCGCCGAGCATCCCGGCAAGAAGATCCACTGGGTCGGCCCGGAGCGCGACTCCTCGATCCACCGCGGCCTGGATGCGCCGCTGACGCCGCTGGAGCAGGCCGATTACATCATCTGCACCGGCCTGTTCGACGACGAGACCGAGACCCCGGAAGACTATCGCGCGATGCTCCTGAAGGCGCGCGAACGCAAGCTTTCACTGATTTGCGCCAATCCCGATATCGTGGTCGAGCGCGGCGACCGGCTGATCTATTGCGCGGGCGCGATCGCCGAGCTGTATCGCGAGCTTGGCGGCGAAGCGATCTTCTACGGCAAGCCGCACCAGCCGATCTACGAGCGCGCGATGCAACTGGCGGCCGAACGCCGCGGTCGTCCGGTCGAACTCAATCGCGTGCTGGCGATCGGCGATTCCGTGCGCACCGACATTGCGGGAGCCAAGGGCTTTGGCATCGACTGCCTGTTCGTGACCCGTGGCATCCATTCCGAAGAGTTCGAAGGTGTCGACCAGCTCGACCCGGCCTCGGTGACGGAGCTGTTCGGCCACCCGCCGAAGGCGCTGATCCGGGAGTTGAGGTGGTAATTGGTTGGGAGGGCGCGCCCCCTCTCCGCCGTCATGGCCGGGCTTGACCCGGCCATCCACGCGTCTCCGCAGTCGCTGCCCCAAAGGCGTGGATGCCCGGGACAAGCCCGGGCATGACGAAACTGATGGAGCGGCGTTCGGCGTTTACGCCGTTGCCATGTCCGGGAAGACCGCCTCGATCTTGGTCTTCAGCGTCGCTGCGTTGAACGGCTTGACGATGTAATTGTTCACGCCGGCCTTCTTGGCCGCGATCACGTTCTCGGTCTTGGATTCCGCCGTGATCATGATGAAGGGCGTGGTGGCGAGGTTGGGATCGGCGCGGACTTCCTTGAGCAGGTCGTAGCCGGTCATCGGCTCCATGTTCCAGTCGGAGATCACGAGACCATATTTCTTGCCGCGCATCTTGTTCAGCGCCGCGGAGCCATCGGACGCGTCGTCGATGTTCTCGAAACCGAGTTGTTTCAGAAGATTCCGGATGATGCGGATCATGGTGCTGTAGTCATCAACCACCAGAACCGACATGGACAAATCAACCGCCATCTTCTCTCCCCCAAACACGCGACTGACGCTTGCGCGAAAAAACCGACAGGCCTGTGCGACCCGCATTCCTCGCCCGAAGCAGTAGCATCATGCGTTAAACAGCGCGTTAACCGGCTTGGGGCGGATTGTGTCCGTTTTGATCCGATTTTCGCCCGCTTGACTTCGATAGTCCCGGCAAGCCACGGTCCGGCCGCACGCGATCATGACCCGATTGGAAGGAAGCGGATCATGATCTCATCTCTTTGTTTGAGCATGATCTTTTCTGAAATCCGGCCTCCACTTTGCGCTAACGCAGCCCTCCGGGTCCGGATCATGCTCTCGTCGGCGCTTAAGAATTCCTGAAGAATCGCACCCAAAATGACCACTCGTTTTACCGTTATCCGCGACAACACCCCCCAGAGCGCGATCCCGAGAGGGGCCGTGGTGGCGATGGGCAATTTTGATGGCGTCCATCTCGGCCACCGCGCCGTGATCGAGGCCGCCCTGCAAATGGGCAAGGCGCATGGGAAACCTGCGCTGGCGCTGACGTTCGAGCCGCATCCGCGCAGCTTTTTCAGCCCGAATACACCGCAATTCCGCCTGACCGACGAAACCAACAAGCTGCGCCTGCTCGCAGGCACCGGGCTTGCCGGCGCCGTGGTGATGACCTTCGACAAGAACCGCGCCGGCACCAGCGCGCAGGATTTCATCCACCATGACCTGATCGAACGGCTCGGCATCAGCGGGATCGCGGTCGGCTACGACTTCCATTTCGGCAAGGGCCGCGTCGGCTCGCCGAGCCTCCTGGTCGCCGAGGCGCCGCGGCTCGGCATCGAGATCGATGTCCAGGCGCATGTCGATATCGAGGAGCGGCCGGTTTCCTCCAGCGCCATCCGCATGGCGCTCGCGGAAGGCCAGATCGCGGACGCCACCGCGATGCTGGGCAGTCCCTGGTTCGTCACCGGCGAGGTGATCCATGGCGAGAAGCGCGGCCGCGACCTCGGCTATCCCACCGCCAACATCCGCCTCGACAAGAATTGCGGCCTGAAGCACGGCATCTATGCGGTGCGCGTCGGACGTGATTCGGAACGCATCGACGGCGTCGCCAGTTTTGGCCGCCGCCCGACTTTCGACAATGGCGCGCCATTGCTTGAAGTGTTCCTGTTCGACTTCAAGGGCGATCTCTACGGCAATTTGCTCGACGTCGCCTTCATCGGCTTCATCCGCGATGAGCTGAAATTCGACAACATTGAAGCGTTGATCCGACAGATGGACGACGACAGCGCCCGCGCCAAGGCGCAACTCGCCGCCGCCCCTGAGGCATTCCCGAAACTCGGAGCGATCGATTGAGCAAGACCGAAAAACAGAAGATGCTGGCGGGCGAATTGTATCGTCCGGGTGATCCGGAACTTCAGGCCGATGCAGCCGCCAACAAGGCTTGGCTCGCGCGCTACAACGCCGCTCTGGCCGCGCCGGCATCGGAACGGCATGCGCTATTGTCGGAACATTTCGGCCGTGTCGGCAAAGGCGCGGTGATCCGTCCGCCGTTCTTCTGCGACTACGGCTACAACATTCATGTGGGCGAGGAGGTCTTCCTCAACTTCAACTGCGTCATTCTCGACATCGTCGAGGTCGTTATCGGCGACCGCACCCAGATCGGGCCCGCGGTGCAGATCTATGCCGCCGACCATCCGCGCGATGCCGAGACCCGGCGCACCGGCCTCGAATTCGGCCGACCGGTGCGGATCGGCCGCGATGTCTGGATCGGAGGCGGTGCCATCATCCTGCCGGGCGTCTCGATCGGCGACGACGCGGTGATCGGCGCCGGCAGCGTGGTCACGCGCGACGTCGCCGCGGGCCAAATTGTCACCGGAAACCCGGCCCGGCCCCGTCCGTGATGAGTTGCTCGGAGCGACCGGCTACCCGAGAAGGCGGGAATCGAACGGAGCCTGAACAATCTCGGCCACGCTAACCTTGGCCGCGTCTCGATGTGCAGGATTGAGGAGAAAGTTCTGGCCTTGGCTGATCGCCGACGGCACTTGCAACAACGCGCTCGAGGAACCGTCAAGCCAGCGATCGCCGATGTCGCGGGTGATCATCGTCTGAGATCGCCAATCATCGGGTAGGCCAGCGACCACTTCAGTCGCGATGTCCGGCGGAAGCTTCACGCGGAGGAGTCGATAGCTGGCTGGAATGAGGTCGCGATCCATATGGACCAGCATCTCAAGTAACGCGGTCGACGGATGATCCGCAAGGTAAACGACAGGTCTGCCCTGCGAATGCCACCGGCCGCTAGCCCTCAGGCCGCCAATTCCCGAAAGATCCGGGTAGTTCGATATCCGCCAAAGCTCCATGTCATGGGCTCAGGCAAAGATTCCGTGATCTATCCGTTCGAGCATTTCGCGGACGACAGCCGTGCCAAGTTCGTCCTTGAGGAGGTCGATCGGCCTTTGACCTGACAACGTGGCATTCGGACGCTTCAACCAAGTAATCGCTTTCTTTTGATCGCCGAAAACACGATCAGCGAGCGTCTTGATTTCGATTGCCCTGACGAAGCCCTCGGGCGCAAGCGTCGGCTCGACGAGGCTCTGCGCTGCCACGTCGTCGCGCATCGATTGCAGCATGGAATCGATATCGCCGTTGGAATCGCCCTGTCGGCGAAGCTCCTTCAGCCTCTCATATGCCTCGGCCAGCGGTTGGGCGCTCATGAATTCCCTCCAATAATCAATAGATTAGTATCTTTGGAAAAAACCACAAGCGCATCGGGACCATCTCCTCGCCCGCCTTTGCGATTTCCCCTCCCGGCTGCTATGGAAGGCCCCATGTTGATACGGCGCATCATCGGCATTAGCGGCCCGGCTTCCGCCTGAGCTCTCAAGGCTCGGCGCGAGACCGGGATTTTCATGTTCCTCCCGCGATAGATCGCTAAACGCGCCCATCCTAGTCAAACCTGGTCCGATGTCCGAAAAGCCGCAAAAGTCCGACGCCAAAGACTATTCCAAGACCCTGTTCCTGCCGCAGACCGAATTCCCGATGCGCGCCGGCCTGCCCCAGCGCGAGCCGGAAATCCTGAAATATTGGAACGAGATCGACCTCTACGAAAAACTGCGCCAATCCGCGAAAGGGCGCACCAAGTTCGTGCTGCATGACGGCCCGCCCTATGCCAATGGCAACATCCATATCGGGCACGCGCTGAACAAGATCCTGAAGGACGTGGTGACCAAGAGCCAGCAGATGCTGGGCTTCGATTCCAACTACGTGCCGGGCTGGGACTGTCACGGCCTGCCGATCGAGTGGAAGATCGAGGAGGAGAACTACCGCTCCAAGGGCAAGCAGAAGCCGGATTTCCGCGACTCGGGGGCGATGGTGGCGTTCCGGAAAGAGTGCCGCGCCTATGCGACGCACTGGATCAACGTGCAGCGGCAGGAGTTCAAGCGGCTGGGCGTGATCGGCGACTGGGATCATCCCTATGAGACGATGACCTATCCCGCGGAGGCGCAGATCGCGCGCGAATTGATGAAGTTCGCAGCCAACGGCACGCTCTACCGCGGCTCCAAGCCGGTGATGTGGAGCGTGGTGGAGAAGACCGCGCTGGCGGAGGCCGAAGTCGAGTACGAGGACTACACCTCAGACACGGTGTGGGTGAAATTCCCGGTCACCTCGCCCGCGCATGGTGTGCTGGCGAAGGCGAGCGTCGTGATCTGGACCACGACGCCATGGACGCTGCCCGGCAACCGCGCCATCAGCTTCTCGCCGAAGATCGCCTATGGCCTCTATGAGGTCACCGACGCGCCCGCCGACAATTGGGCGAAGACGGGTGATCTCCTGATCCTCGCAGATGCGCTCGCGGAAAGCGTGTTCAAGCAGGCGCGCGTCACCGCTTACGAGAAGGTGCGCGATCTGCCGGGCGATACGCTCGACGCGGTGGAAACCGCGCATCCCCTCAAGGGCCTCGCCGGCGGCTACGAATTCACGGTCCCTCTGCTTGCGGGCGATCACGTCACCGACGATACCGGCACCGGCTTCGTGCATACTGCGCCGAGCCACGGCCGCGAAGACTTCGACGTCTGGACAGCGAATACGCGCGAGCTCGATGCGCGCGGCATCAACACCGCAATTCCCTACACCGTCGACGAGAACGGCGCCTTCACTCATCAAGCCCCCGGCTTCGAAGGCAAGCGCGTGATCAACGACGAGGGCCAGAAGGGCGACGCCAACGAGGCCGTGATCGCGGCGCTGATCGAGCGCGGCATGCTGCTCGCGCGTGGGCGGCTGAAACATCAGTATCCGCACTCCTGGCGCTCGAAGAAACCGGTGATCTTCCGCAACACGCCGCAATGGTTCATCGCGATGGACAAGCCGATCGCGGACGATGGCAAGGCAAAGCCCGGCGACACGCTGCGCGCCCGCGCGCTGCAGGCGATCTCGGTGACGCAATGGGTGCCGCCGGCGGGCCAGAACCGCATCAACGGCATGATCGCCAACCGTCCCGACTGGGTGATCTCGCGCCAGCGCGCCTGGGGCGTTCCGATCGCGGTGTTTGTGCGCGAGAAAGGCGACGGCTCGGCCGAGATCCTGCGCGACGAGGCGGTCAACCAGCGCATCGCTGACGCCTTCGAGCAGGAAGGCGCCGACGCCTGGTACGCCGATGGCGCGCGCGAGCGCTTCCTCGGACAGCTCGCCAATGAGGACTGGAAGAAAGTCGACGACATCCTCGACGTCTGGTTCGATTCCGGCTCGACGCACGCCTTCGTGCTGGAAGACCCCGTGCACTTCCCGGGCCTTGCCGGCATCAAGCGCAAGATCGACGGCGGCAACGACACCGTGATGTATCTGGAAGGAAGCGACCAGCATCGCGGCTGGTTTCATTCCTCGCTGCTCGAGAGCTGCGGCACCCGCGGCCGCGCGCCGTATGACGTCGTGCTGACCCACGGTTTCACGCTGGACGAGAACGGCCGCAAGATGTCGAAATCGCTCGGCAACACCGTCGAGCCGCAGAAGGTGATCAAGGATTCCGGCGCCGACATCCTGCGTCTGTGGGTCTGCGCGACCGACTATTCCGACGACCAGCGCATCGGCCCGGAAATCCTGAAGAACACCATCGAGACCTATCGCAAGCTGCGCAACACGGTGCGCTGGATGCTCGGCACGCTGCATCACTTCAAGCCGAGCGAGAAGGTTGCCTATGGCGAGATGCCCGAGCTCGAGCGGCTGATGCTGCATGAGCTTGCCGGCCAGGCCGCGATCATCCGCAAGGCCTACGCCGAATTCGACTACAAGACCGTGGTCGCAAGCCTTGCCGCGTTCATGAATACGGAATTGTCGGCGTTCTATTTCGACATTCGCAAGGACACGCTCTATTGCGACCCGCCGTCCTCGGTCGCGCGCAAGGCGGCGCTGACCACGATCGACATGATCTGCGATGCGATCCTGAAATGGCTGGCGCCGGTGCTCAGCTTCACCGCCGACGAGGCGTGGCGGATGTACAGGCCCGATGCGGAACCTTCCGTGCACCTGACGCTGTTCCCGGAGGGGCTGGAGAAATTCCGCGACGAGCGCCTGGCCACGAAATGGGAAACCGTCCGCGACATCAGGCGCGTCGTCACCGGCGCGCTCGAGATCGAGCGTGCCGCCAAGAACATCGGCTCATCGCTGGAAGCCTCGCCGCTGGTCTACGTCTCCGACCAGGAGATGCTCGATACGCTGTTCAACGTCGACCTTGCGGAAGTCTGCATCACCTCGAACGCGATGGTGACCAACCAGGACGCGCCGGAGCATGCATTCCGCCTCAACGAGGTGCCGGGCGTTGCGGTGGTGGTCGAGAAGGCAGTCGGGCGCAAATGCGCGCGGTCGTGGAAGATCCTGCCCACCGTCGGCGAGGACGCCGAATATCCCGACGTCTCCCCGCGCGACGCGCAGGCGTTGCGGGAGTGGAAGGCGCTCGGGGTTGCCGTGTAACTTGACCGCATGACCCCTCCCCTGCGCGCCGGCATCATCGCGGCCGTTACCACGCTGATCCTCGACCAGGCGTCGAAGCTCTGGCTCCTGTTCGTGTTCGACCTTCCCCGGCGCAGCGTGGTGAAGGTGACGCCGTTCTTTGACCTGGTGCTGGCCTGGAACGTCGGGATCAGCTTCGGCTGGTTCCAGAGTAACAGCCCGACGGCCCAGCTCCTGCTGATGGCGGTCAAGGCGATCGCGGTGGTGGCGCTGGCGATCTGGATGGCGTACTCGCGTACCCTGCTTGCGACAATTGCGCTCGGGCTGATCATCGGCGGCGCGATCGGCAACGCCATCGACCGCTTCGCCTATGGCGCGGTGGTCGATTTCGCCCTGTTTCACATCCAGATCGGGGAAAAAACCCTCAATTGGTACGTCTTTAACCTCGCGGACGTGGCCATCGTTGCTGGGGTAGCTGCACTATTGTATGATTCTTTTCTGGGGGTACCCGCCGCAAAAGCGCCCTGATCGCGGCCGATACGGCTTTGCAAGCGGGTAGGATTTCATGGGCGGAACCGTGCCTAAGCCGGTGACCGCCCTCGCGAATTTAAAGAGTGGGGAAGAGCGCGATGCGCCACACTGAAGCCAACGCTCCACAAGCCGATACCTCGACTGCCTGGAAAGCGCTGATGCATGGATTGCGGCTCGCCGCGGTCGCCCTCGGCGTCGGCCTCGTAATGGCCGCAGGTCCCGTACGGGCCGGCGATGATGGGGACGACGAGGACGACAAGACCTTCGAGGAGAAGGTCATCGAAGGCGTCATGAAGGGCCTTGGCGGCACCAACATGGAAAACCGCGGCATCGACTATCGCGAGCGCTCGCCGCTGGTCGTGCCCCCCAACCTCAACCTGCCCGCGCCGGCAGCTTCCGCCGAGGCCAAGGTGCCGAACTGGCCGAAGGACCCCGACGAGGCGCGCCGCAAGGCGGCAATCGCGGCGCGGAAGAACACGAACAAGGATCCGCGCGAAGCCAGCCGCATCCTGTCGCCGAGCGAGCTCGCTCAGAAGAGCGACAAAAAGTCCAGCGGCGGCGAGTCGGTCGACCAGCCCGGCGGCAACCCCGGCGCCAACGCGATTCTCTCGCCGTCACAGCTCGGCTATGAGGGCGGCTTCAGCGGCCTGTTCGGCGGCAGCAAGACGGAGACGGCCACCTTCAAGAGCGAGCCGACCCGGGAATCCCTGACCCAGCCTCCGCCCGGCTACCAGACGCCGTCGCCGAATTTCGCCTATGGCACCGGCCCGAAGGAATCGCTCAACAAGGAATACAACCCGTCGCAGGGCAAGTATGGCGATTAATTAACCTCGTCTCTCGCGTTCGTGAGGTTGGCGGCTTTGCGCGCGCCATATGATGCCGGCATACCCGGGGCAATGTTGCTCCGGGTTTTTTAGATAGGTCCTGATGTCCCAGCACCGCCTTGTGGTTTCGCTTCTTGCCGGATTGCTTTCGACGGCCTCCCTCTCCGCCTCCAGCGCCATTGCCCAGACCACGGTCACCTCGGAACGCCCTGCCAGCTTCACGCTGCACAACGGCCTGCAAGTGGTGGTGATCCCCGATCACCGCACCCCGGTTGTGACGCAGATGATGTGGTACAGGGTCGGCTCCGCCGACGAGACCCCCGGCAAATCGGGATTGGCGCACTTCCTCGAACACCTGATGTTCAAGGGAACGGCCAAGCATCCGGCCGGCGAATTCTCGCAGACTGTGCTCAGGGTCGGCGGCAATGAGAACGCCTTCACCTCCACCGACTACACTGGCTATTTCCAGCGCGTGCCGCGCGAGCAGCTCGGCAAGATGATGGAATTCGAGGCCGACCGGATGACCGGCCTGATCCTGCAGGACGAGAACGTGCTGCCGGAGCGCGACGTCGTGCTGGAAGAATACAACATGCGCGTCGCCAACAATCCGGATGCGCGGCTCACCGAGCAGATCATGGCGGCGCTCTATCTGAACCACCCCTATGGCCGTCCGGTGATCGGCTGGCACCAGGAAATCGAAAAGCTCGGCCGCGAGGACGCGCTCGCCTTCTACAAGCGCTTCTATGCGCCGAACAACGCGATCCTGATCATCGCCGGCGACGTCGAGGCGAGCGATATCCGCCCGATGGTGGAGAAGAATTTCGCCGACATCCCGTCGCAGCAATCGATCCCCGCAAAACGGCTGCGCCCCCAGGAGCCGATACCGGTCTCACCGCGCACGGTGACGCTGGCCGATCCGCGCGTCGAACAGCCGACCATGCGCCGCTACTACCTGGTCCCGTCGGCCGCCACCGCCGCGGTGGGCGAAAGCCCCGCGCTCGACGTGCTCGCGCAACTGATGGGCGGCGGCGCCAATTCCTATCTCTACCGCTCGCTGGTGATCGACCGTCAGCTCGCGATCTCGACCGGCGCCAATTACCAGGGCACTGCGCTCGACCCCTCGCAGTTCGTCATCGCCGCAACGCCGAAGCCCGGCGTCGACTTCGCGCAGATCGAGGACGCCATCGACAAGGTCATTGCCGATATCGCGCGGAATCCGCCGCGCGCCGAGGACCTCGAGCGGGTCAAGACCCAGTTGATCGCGGAATCGATCTACGCGCAGGATAATCAGGCGATGCTGGCACGCTGGTATGGCGGCGCGCTCACCACGGGGTTGAGCGTCGACGATATCAGGAGCTGGCCCGAGCGCATCCGCGCCGTCACCGCCGAACAGGTCCGCGAAGCCGCGCAAAACTGGCTGGACAAGAAGCGTTCCGTAACCGGTTACTTGATCAAGGATACTGCGCCCAAACGCGAGGAGAAGCGCTCGTGACCTATTCTCTCACTCGGCGTTCGGTCCTCGTCGGCGGCAGCGCGCTCGCGCTGACGACGATGCTCGCGTCGTGCCCGTCGCAGGCCGCAACCAAGATCCAGCGCCTGGTCTCGCCCGGCGGCATCGAGGCCTGGTTCGTGCAGGATTCGACCGTGCCGCTGATTGCGATGGAATATGCCTTCGGCGGCGGCGCCAGCCAGGATCCCGCCGCCAAGCCCGGCGTCGGCAATCTGGTCGGCGACCTCCTCGACGAAGGTTCCGGCGATCTCGATTCCAAGACCTTCCACGAGCGACTCGATCGCCGCGCCATCGAATTGAGTTTTTCCTCGCAGCGCGACAATTTCCGCGGCTCGCTGCGCATGCTCAAGGACAACAAGGACGAGGCCTTTGACCTGTTGCGCTCGGCGCTGACCTCGCCGCGCTTCGAGGCGCCCGACGTCGAGCGCATCCGCGCGCAGGTGCTCTCCAACCTGCGCCGCGAATCCACCAACCCGAGCTCGCTTGCAGGCCGTAAATTCCTCGAAGTTGCGTTCGGCGACCATCCCTACGGCCGGGGGGCCCAGGGCACGCTCGAAAGTGTGCCGACGATCGAGATCGCCGAGCTCAAGGACTATGTCCGCCGCGTGCTCGCCAAGGACACGCTCAAGGTCGCCGTGGTCGGCGATGTCGATCCGGACACGCTCGGCAAATTGCTCGACAAGACCTTTGGCGGGCTGCCGGCCAAGGCCACGCTCACGCCGGTCGCCGACATCGTCGCGGCCAAGCCGCCGCAGCGCGCCCTCATTCCGCTCGACGTACCGCAAACGGTGGTGACCTTCGGCGGCCCCGGCATCCGCCGCAACGAGCCGGACTTCATGCCGGGCTACGTCGTCAACCACATCCTCGGCGGCGGCGGATTGTCCTCGCGGCTTTACCGCGAAGTGCGCGAGAAGCGTGGGCTCGCTTATTCCGTCTATGGAGCGCTGGTCTGGATGGAGCACTCCTCGCTGTTCATCGGCAATACCGGCACCCGCGCCGATCGCGCCGGCGAAACGGTGGACGCGATCGAGAAGGAAGTCCGCCGCATGGCCGAGGAGGGCCCGACCCAGAAGGAGCTCGACGAGGCCAAGTCGTACTTGAAGGGTTCGCAGATGCTGGCGCTTGATACCTCCTCGAAGCTCGCGCAGGCGATGCTGCAGTATCAGACCGACAAGCTGCCGATCGACTACATCGAGAAGCGCAACGCCATCGTCGACGCGGTGACGCTGGACGACGCCAGGAAGGTGTCGCAGCGGCTCTGGGGCCAGGGCCTGCTCACGGTCGTCGTCGGCCGCACCCCGCAGGCCGCGGCCCAACCGGCCAGCGCGCCATCAGCCGCGACGCCGCCGGCCGCGAGCCCACCGGCCGCCGCCCCGTCAGCCGCGAAGCCGTCCGCGCCGAACTGAGTGAGTGTCGTAGTGCCGTAGCCCGGGTGAAGCGCCAGCGTAACCCGGGGACCGCTCGCAGTGCGGACACAGGTGTCCCGGGTTACGCGTTCCGCTCCACCCGGGCTACAGGCTCCTCAGGATGAGGGTCTGTGCTCGCGGAGCGGGCGCGAAACCCGCTATGGTGCGGCGGACGATTCCTGCCCGACCACCGGTGATGCCATGCTGCGGGTTGCCCGCGACCTCTCCATTGACGAGAACGATATCGAGATCGGCTTCGTGCGCGCCTCGGGTCCGGGCGGGCAGAACGTCAACAAGCTGGCGACAGCGGCGCAGCTACGGTTCGACACCAGCAGAATCGCGCTCGCCGAGGATGTCCGGGCGCGGCTGGTCCGATTGGCTGGCCAGCGCATGACCAAGGACGGCGTGATCGTGATCCACGCCCAGCGCTTCCGCACCCAGGAGCGCAACCGCGCCGACGCAATCGAGCGCCTGCTAGAGCTGCTCCGCGAGGCCATGGTGCGACCGACGCCGCGCCGGCCGACCAAGCCGACGCTCGGCTCCAAGCATCGCCGCCTGGAAGGCAAGAAGCGCCGCGGTGACGTCAAGGCACGGCGCGGCACGCGAGGGTTCGAGGATTGATGCCAAACGCGCGGATGTAGCTCCCTCTCCCGCTTGCGGGAGAGGGTTGGGGCGAGGGTGTCTCCGCATTGGGACTCCCCGAGTGGAGAGAGCCCCCACCCGGCGCTTCGCCATAGCCGAAGCTTCGCTTCGGCGTTCTTAAGAACGGCCGCCGGAGGCGGCCTCCCCCGCAAGCGGGAGAGGTGAAGAGAGGTTGTGCGGCTAGTAGCGCTTGCCGCCGGGAGCAGCAGGCTCCGTCGCCGTGCCTTTGTGCGCTCCGGCGCCGGCGCCGGCACCCACCGTGCCCTTGGCGCCGGACTTCGCGCCGGTCTTTCCGGTCGGAGCCGCCGTCTGCGCGTTCATCTCCTCATCGCCGCTACCAGTCATTCCACCGGGCGCCACGCTCCTTTCCTGCGCGCCGCCGCGAATCGAGCCGCCGGTAGCGGCGCCTTGCGCAAGGACAGGGCCGACAAGTGCGGCCGAGAGGGCAAACGCGATCAGGGAAGTTTTCGCTAGCTTCATCCATTGCTCCTGGATTTAGTTCGTGCGGGAAGGTTCGGCGGTTCCATGCGCCGCCTGCTGCGCCGGTCTCCCCTTCACGCGGATTGAACGTGTCGCAAACGACGCGTGCGCCATGCAATCTGCGTCGTGTGGAGATCGTGCAGGGATTTCGGGGCAATTTCGCGAAATTGCGCTTCACATATGCGGCGGCGTGACGTGGTTTGGCCGGCACGATTTTCCTAGCTGCTCATCGACGCGTTTTGTTCTGCGGTGAAACAGCCCGCTACTACCACCGCCTTTCGCGCGCGACCTAGAGTTACCGCGTACAGGCGGTGAGGTGGATGAGAAGGCTACGCGCGACGGCAGCAATCGGACTCGGATGTTGCAGTGCGTTGCTCGCGACGATCGCGGCTGCGCAGATGCCATTGCCTGCCGCCAAGCCGCCCGATGGTGCTGCGCTGTTCAAGCAGCAATGCGGGACCTGCCACACCACGAACCTATCCGATCCGGTCCGTCAGGGCCCTCCCTTGTTCAAGGTCGTCGGCCGTCCGGCGGGCAAGGCCGAAGGCTTTCACTATTCGCCCGGCTTCGCGCAAGCCGATTTCGTCTGGGACGACGCCAGGCTCGACGCCTGGCTCGCCAACCCGCAGGCGATGATCCCCGGCTCCATCATGGCCTATCGCCAGGCCAAACCGGAGACCCGCGCCGCCATCATCGCCTATTTGAAGGAGCTCAACTGAATGGCAAAACCCGTTCACTCGATGATCCGCGTGCTCGACGAGGCGAAGTCGCTCGATTTCTACGCGCGCGCCTTC
This sequence comes from Bradyrhizobium sp. Arg237L, assembly GCF_029990105.1. NCBI lineage: Bacteria > Pseudomonadati > Pseudomonadota > Alphaproteobacteria > Hyphomicrobiales > Nitrobacteraceae > Bradyrhizobium > Bradyrhizobium sp. Arg237L. Next base: position 27,316 of record NZ_JAQMIL010000047.1, read on the forward strand.
GGCCTTGAGGTCGCCGATCATCTCAAGTTCGACGATTTCGCGCTGATCTATCTGCGCCACCCCTCCTCGCCGTTCGAGGTCGAGCTGACGGTCAATTTCGACCGCAAGGAGCCCTATTCGCTCGGCGACGGCTACGGCCATCTCGCTGTGATCGTCGACGATCTCGATGCCGAGCATGCGCGGTTCGAGCGGGAGAAGCTCGCGCCGGGGCCACTGCGCGATTTCAAGCATAACGGCAAGACGCTGGCGCGCTTCTTCTTCGTCACCGATCCCGACGGCTACAAGATCGAGGTGATCCAGCGCGGCGGCCGTTTTGGCTAGAGCATAATCTGGAACGAAGAAATACGACCAATCAACAATGACAAAACATTCCACGGAGGAAACCCATGAGAGAAGTCGATCGTCGAAGCAAATATGATCGCCGCGTCTTCCTGAAGGGCGCGGCAACGGCGGTACCGACCGTCGCTATCGCCACCAGCACGGGCCTCACCATCAGCGATGCCTGGGCCGATAACGCCACCACGCTGACGCCGGCGACATTGAAGACGCTGGTGAAGATGGCGCGCGACATCTATCCGCACGATTTCCTGGGTGACAGCTATTACATCGTCGCGGTCAAGCCGTGGGACGGCAAGGCGGCCAAGGATCCCGCGATCAAGTCGCTGATCAATGACGGCGTTGTCAGGCTCGACCAGGAGGCCAACGACCGCCACAAGGTGCCGTACGTGCAGGTGCCCTGGGAAGCCGATCGCGTGGTGCTGTTGCAGCGGATCGAAGAGACCGCGTTCTTCCAGAAGATCCGCGGTGACCTCGTCGTCTCCCTCTACAACCAGAAAGAGGTCTGGCCGAAGTTCGGCTATGAGGGCTCGTCCGCCGAATATGGCGGCTACCTCAAGCGCGGCTTCGCCGACATCGACTGGCTCCCGAAAGCTTAAACCAACAACGCTCTGGGAGGATCACAATGGCAAAATTCGATCTCAATGACAGTGGCGTGGTGGTGATCGTGGGCTCCGGCGCGGGCGGTGGAACGCTCGGCAACGAGCTCGCACAGAAAGGCGTCAAGGTCGTCATCCTCGAAGCCGGACCGCGCATCGAGAACCAGGACTTCGTCAACGACGAATGGGACAGCTTCGCCCAGCTCGCCTGGTCGGATATGCGCACGACCTCGGGAAGCTGGCGCGTCGCCAAGGACTTTCCGAATCTGCCGGCATGGATCGTGAAGGCGGTCGGCGGCTCGACCACGCATTGGGCCGGCGCGTCGCTGCGCTTCGACGAACATGAGTTCAAGGTCAAGAGCACCTATGGCGGCATCCCCGGCGCCAATCTCTTGGACTGGCCGATCACGCTCGCGGAGATGGAGCCGTATTACGCCAAGGCCGAGAACAAGATGGGCGTGACGCGGACCAACGGCATTCCGGGCCTGCCCGGCAACAACAATTTCAAGGTGCTGGAGGCCGGCGCCAGAAAGCTCGGCTACAAGACCGTGCACACCGGCAACATGGCGATCAACAGCGAACCGCGTGACGGCCGCGGCTCCTGCCAGCAGATCGGTTTCTGCTTCCAGGGCTGCAAGTCGGGCGCGAAATGGTCGACGCTCTACACCGAAATCCCGAAGGGCGAAGCCACCGGCAATCTCGAAGTGCGCCCGGGCAGCATGGTGATCAAGATCGAGCACGATCAATCCGGCAAGGTGACCGGCGTGGTCTATGCCGACGCAAACGGCGCGATGCAGCGCCAGAAGGCCCGCGTGGTCGCGGTCGCCGGCAATTCGATCGAGAGCCCGCGGCTGCTGCTCAACAGCGCATCGACCATGTTCCCGGACGGGCTCGCCAACTCCTCCGGCCAGGTCGGCCGCAATTACATGCGGCACATGACCGGCAGCGTGTATGCGACCTTCGAGAAATCGGTGCACATGTATCGCGGCACCACGATGGCCGGCATCATTCGCGACGAGGCCAAGAACGATCCCTCACGCGGCTTCGTCGGGGGCTATGAGATGGAGACGCTGTCGCTTGGCTTGCCCTTCATGGCTGCCTTCCTCAGTCCCGGCGCATGGGGACGCCCGTTCACCAGTGCGATGGAAGGCTATCCGCGGATGGCCGGCATGTGGCTGGTCGGCGAGGACATGGCGCAGGAGACCAACCGTGTCACGCTTGATCCGAAGGCGAAGGACAAGTTCGGCATGCCGGTCGCGAGCGTGCATTTCGACGATCATCCGAACGATCTCGCGATGCGCGCCCATGCCTACAAGCAGGGTGCCGCGGTCTACGAGGCGGTCGGCGCCACCGTCACCTATCCGACGCCGCCCTACCCGAGCACGCATAATCTCGGCACCAACCGGATGAGCGAGAAGGCGAAAGATGGCGTGGTGAACAAGTTCGGCCAGACCCACGACATCAAGAACCTGTTCGTCTCGGATGGCAGCCAGTTCACGAGCGGGGCAGCCTGCAACCCGACGCTGACAATCGTGTCGCTGGCGATCCGGCAAGCCGACCACATCGCCGGCGCAATGCAGCGGAAGGAGATTTAGGATCTGATGCTAGCCACGCGCTCGCTTCGCCTCTCCCGCTTGCGGGGGAGGCCGACGCGCGAAGCGCGGCGGGTGGGGGCTCTCTCCCCACGGATAGTCCCATCGCGGAGACACCCTCACCCCAGCCCTCTCCCGCAAGCGGGAGAGGGAGCTACAACGCCTGCACCCGCAGCGCCGTAGCCCGGGTGGAGCGTCAGCGTAACCCGGGACCGCCGGTCGATGTTGATGCAGGCGTCCCGGGTTGCGCGTTCCGCTCCACCCGGGCTACGAGGGAGCCTACTCGGCCGCGTCGAGAATGGCGGGCCTGTCGCGCAACTCCGGCGACGCGGCGCTCTTGGAACGATAGATCAGGCAGGAGCAGCGCAGCAGCGAGGCGAAATTGCTGACCTCGCCGTGATGGTCGAGAACCTCGTTGTGCAGCGTGGTGAGGAATTTCGCCAGACTCATCCCCTCCTTCGCCGCGATCTCCTCCAGCGTGTCCCAGAATGCCAGTTCCAGCCGGATCGAGGTGCAATGGCCGCCAAGTCGCAGCGATCTGGTCTGCGATTCGTAGTCGCGTTGCGGCTGATGGGCGAACAGATGGCACATGGAATCCTCCCGCCAGATTATAATTTTTCTAAACGATATACCCGGCCGCACAACCCGACAATCCTGCGCTGCACAGCCGGTGTCCAGCGAATGCCAGTCTCTTCAAGACGATAGGCAGGTCCTGCCCAGTGCGGCGTGGATTTCCGGACCCAAGCGCATGCATTTGCTGCGGCGCCCGCCTAGAATGGAATTGCAACGCGAATCGATCCCACACCATGCCCGTCCGCCAGCTTCCCGAACAGGTCGTCAATCGCATCGCCGCCGGCGAGGTGGTCGAACGTCCCGCGAGCGTGGTCAAGGAACTGGTGGAGAATGCGATCGATGCCGGCGCCAACCGGATCGATATCTTCACCGATGGCGGCGGGCGGCGGCGGATCGGGATCACCGATGACGGTGGCGGCATGACACGCGCCGACCTCGCGCTTGCGGTCGACCGCCACGCCACGTCAAAACTCGATGACGAGGACCTGCTGCGGATCCGGACGCTCGGGTTCCGCGGCGAGGCGCTGCCCTCGATCGGCGCGGTGGCAAAGCTCAACATCGTGACGCGACATGCGAGCGAACCGCACGCGTGGTCGCTTTCGGTCGAAGCCGGCGTGAAATCGGAGGTCATGCCCGCGGCGCTCGGCCAGGGCACCCGCGTCGAGGTCGGCGATCTCTTCTACGCGACGCCGGCGCGGCTGAAATTCCTCAAGACCGACCGCACCGAAGCGGAAGCGATCCGCGAGGTGGTGCGGCGGCTCGCAATGGCGCGGCCCGACATCGCCTTCACGCTCGCCGGCGAGGAGCGCGCGCCGGTCACCTGGGCCGCGGCACTGCCCGGCGCGCCCGGCCGGCTGACGCGGCTCGGCGATATTCTCGGGGGCGAGTTCCGCGGATGCGCGATCGAGGTCCGCGCCGAACGCGAGGGCGTCGTGGTCGAAGGCTTTGCCGCCGCGCCGTCGCTGACGCGGGCGAATGCGCTCGGCCAATACCTGTTTGTCAACGGCCGCCCGGTGCGGGACAAGCTGATCCTGGGCGCGGTGCGCGCGGCCTATGCCGACTACCTGCCGCGCGACCGCCATCCCGTGGTGGCGCTGTTCGTCACGCTGCCGCCGCAGGAGGTCGACGCCAATGTGCATCCGGCCAAGACCGAGGTGCGCTTCCGCAATGCCGGCCTGGTCCGCGCCCTGATCGTGCATGCGCTTAAAGAAGGTCTCGCGCGCGAAGGAAGGCGCACCGCGGCCAATACCGATGGCGCGGCGCTCTCCGCCTTCCGTCCTTCCTTCGTGCCCCCACGCCCGACCAATTGGGACTGGCGCCGCTCGCCGGCTTTTCCCGTGCGGCCGTTGCCTTCATTCGACGGCGTGGCCGCAAGCGCGTTGGCCGAGCCTGGCCAGGCTGCCTTCGACGTCGGCGCGCCGACCGCCGATGTCCGCTTCGAGGCGCAGCCCGCGGCCGACCTGCTCGATCGCCCGCTTGGCGCGGCGCGCACGCAGATCCACGAGACCTACATCGTCTCGCAGACCCGCGACGGACTCATCGTGGTGGATCAGCACGCCGCCCACGAGCGCATCGTCTATGAGAAATTGAAGGCGTCGCTGGCCAAGAACGGCGTGCAGCGGCAGATTCTGCTGATTCCTGAAATCGTGGAGCTCGACGAATCCACGGTCGAGAAACTGCTCGATCGCGCCGAGGAGCTTGCCACTTACGGGCTCGCGATCGAATCCTTCGGTCCCGGGGCGGTTGCGGTTCGGGAGACGCCGTCGCTGCTCGGCAAGGCCAATGCGGCCGGGCTGCTCCGCGACCTCGCCGAGCACATGGCCGAATGGGACGAGGCGCTGCCGCTCGAGCGACGCCTGATGCATGTCGCCGCCACCATGGCCTGCCACGGCTCGGTGCGCGCCGGACGCCGCCTCAAGCCGGAAGAGATGAACGCGCTGTTGCGCGAGATGGAAGACACGCCGAACTCGGGCCAGTGCAACCACGGCCGCCCGACCTATGTGGAATTGAAGCTGTCGGATATCGAGAAGCTGTTCGGGCGGCGGTGAGCTGCGCGGGACGCGTAGGGTGGGCAAAGCGTAGCGTGCCCACCATCAAGCACTCCGCTCGCAATGGTGGGCACGCTACGCTTTGCCCACCCTACGGCACCTTCAAGAACACGAACTCCGTGTCGTCGTACGCGCGGCGCTCCAGCTCCTCGAAGCCGTCAGGTGCTGTGAACGCCACAGCCTTCGCCTCTTCCACCACCACGAGCGCGCCGGGCGTCAGCCACGCACCATCGCGGAGCGAGGCCAGCGCCTTCTCGGCCAATCCCTTGCCGTAGGGCGGATCCAGGAACACCAGCGAGAACGGCTCGACGGGATGCGCGGGGCCCAGATTGGTGGCGTCGCGGCGGAATACTTTTGTCACGCCACCGAGCCCCAACGACTCCACGTTGTTGCGGAGGAGCGCGCGGGCTTCGGCGCCGTTGTCGACGAACAGCGCGAACTTCGCGCCGCGCGACACCGCCTCGATGCCGAGCGCGCCGGTGCCGGCAAAGAGGTCCAGCACCCGCGCGTCTTGAATCGGATCGTCATAGGCGTGGACGAGGATGTTGAACACGGACTCGCGCAATCGATCCGCGGTCGGGCGAATGTCGCGCGAGGATGGCGCGGCCAGATTGCGGCCCTTCAATCGTCCCCCGACGACGCGCATCGTCCGGCCTACTCGTCCTTCGGCTTCAGGTCGCGCTTGCCGTGATAGGTGCGCTTGACGCGGCGTGGCGGGCCGTAGCCGGCATTCTCTTCCTCGTTGCGGATGCGCGCTTCCTCGCTGCCGGAACGCTGCACCAGCACGCGACGGCCCTTGCGGTCGGCAATCACGGCGCGCTTGCTCGCCGGCTTGGACGGCTTCCTGTCGCGTGGCGCATCGTCGTCACCGTCGGCATGGTGCTCTGGCCGGGCGAAGTCCACGCCCGCAAGCTTGGCGACCTTCTCGCCGAGCTGCTCGCGCAGCACCCGCGTCTTGACCTCATCGACCTTGCCTTCCTCGAGCTCGCCGAGCTGGAACGGACCGTAGGAGATCCGGATCAGCCGGTTCACCTCGAGCCCGAGATGCGCCATCACGTTGCGCACCTCGCGGTTCTTGCCCTCGCGGATCGCGAACACCAGCCAGACGTTCGAGCCCTGGTCGCGCTCCAGCGTCGCATCGATCGGACCGTACTTGACGCCCTCGACCTCGACGCCCTTCTTCAGTTCATCGAGCTGCGCCTGCGTCACCTCGCCATGGGCGCGGACGCGATAGCGGCGCAGCCAGCCGGTGTCGGGCAATTCGAGCACGCGGGCGAGCCCGCCGTCATTGGTCAGCAGCAGCAATCCCTCGGTGTTGAAATCAAGCCGGCCGACGCTGATCAGCCGCGGCAGGCCTTCAGGCAGATTGTCGAACACCGTCGGCCGCCCCTCGGGATCGTCATGCGTCGTCATCAGCCCGCGCGGCTTGTGATACATGAACAGCCGGGTCCGCTCGCGCGGCGGCAACGGCTTGCCGTCGACCGCGACGACATCGTTGGCGGTGACGTCGAGCGCCGGCGAATTGATGACGCGGCCGTTCACGGTGACGCGGCCCTGCGTCACCATTTCCTCGGCGTCGCGGCGCGAGGCAAGGCCGGCACGCGCCAGCACCTTGGCGATGCGCTCGCCGGATTTCTTCGTCTTCGGCTCCGGACGCGGCCGTCTCTCGAAATCTGCCGGTCGTTCGCGATAGGCGCCGCGGCCGCCGAAGGCCGGACGCTTCGCAAAGATCTTGCTCTCATCCTCATTGTCGCGGCGCGGACGGTCGCCGAAACGCCCTTCGCTGCGCGGATGCTCCTGCCAGTCGGTGCGTCCTTCGGGGCGCTCGCGGCCACGATCGAACTTGCGATCATCGTGCTCGCGGGGACGATCGAATTTCGGCCGCTCGCGGAATGGACGATCGCCCTGTTGACGGTCGTCGCGCGCGCGCGAAAAGCGAGGGCGCTCGTCGCCGCCGCGATCGTCGCGCGGCCGGTCATAGCGCGGCTTGTCGAATTTCGGCCGGTCGAAATCGCGCGAGCTGCCCAAATTGCGTTCCGGACGATCGGAATTGCGCTCGCGCTTCTCCCACGGCTTGGACTCGCCACGCGGCGGGCGGTCGCCGAAATCCTTGCGCGGCGCCCGATCCCCGCGGTCGGCAGCACCGCGCGAGAATTTCCTGTCGCCGCCGAACTTTCTCTCCGGCCGATCGCCATCGCGGGATGGACGGTCGCCAAAGGATCGTTCGCCGCGTGGTGCATAGGATCGCTTCTCGCCGTCACGGTCGCGCGAAGCGTAGGGCTTCTTGTCGCCGAACTTGCGATCGGAAAACCGCGACGCCGGACGGGCATCGTCGCGATTGGCGCGCGGGGTGTAGGGGCGCTTTTCGCCGCCGCGGTCATCCCGGTCAAACCTCGGCCGGTCGCCGCGCGGCTTGAACGGCCGCTTCTCACCATCACGCGACGGGCGGTCGGCAAACGTCCGCTCTCCGCGCGGGCGGTCGTCGCGGTTGAAGCGCGGCTTGTCGCCATAGTCCCGGCGCGGCGCCTCATCCCCGTCGCGGCGGCGGAACGGGCGATCTTCGCGCTTGCTGCCGAAGTCGCGCTTTGCATCATCGCGCTTTCCGGCAGAATCCCTGGTCCCAAAGCCGCGCTTGGCGAACTTCTTCTCCGGCCCGCGCGCCTTGCCGGAGCGGCCCTTGCCGCCCGGCCGATCACGCCGACCGCGGGAATCGTTGTTTTTGTCGCTGTCGCGGGGCATGAATAGTCTCACTTAGGGGGCAAATGGCGCTCATGCGTGCCCGTTATCGAGCCGCAATCTCACGCAAAAACCGGGCATCCACTTTTGCTGAAGGCGCAGCTAGTAGCAGGTTTCTTCCGATGATACGAGGCATGACTGCCCCTTCTTTCATGGATTTGGCGCTGAAAACCGCCGAAAACGCCGGAAAGGCCGGCGAAGTTCCGATCGGCTGCGTGATCGTCCGGGGCTACGAGGTGATCGCCACCGCCGGCAACCGGACCCTGACCGACCGCGACCCGACCGCGCACGCCGAGATTTTGGCGATCCGGCAGGCCGCGGAGGCGATCGGCACCGAGCGGCTGGTGGATTGCGATCTCTATGTCACGCTCGAGCCGTGCACGATGTGCGCCGCCGCGATCTCGTTCGCCCGCATCCGCCGGCTCTATTACGGCGCGGCCGATCCGAAGGGCGGCGCGGTGGAGTCCGGCGTGCGGTTCTTCGCGCAGCCCACCTGCCATCACCGGCCGGAAATCTATCCCGCCATCGGCGAGCGAGAGGCCGCAGTGCTATTGCGGGAGTTTTTCCGGGAGCGGCGGTGAACTTCCCGTAGTCCGGGTGGAGCGCAGCGCAACCCGGGGTTCTGGAGTCCGTGTCTTCCCGGGTTGCGCTGCGCTCCACCCGGGCTACGAAGCGAGAAAGAACTCCCGCAGCAGCTTTGCCGTGGCTTCGGGATTTTCTTCGGTCAGGAAATGGCCGGAGTCGACCGGCGCGCCCACGACATTGGTCGCCCACTGCTTCCAGGTGTCGAGCGGCGTCGCCGCGGCACTCGCAATCCCGGCATCGCCCCACAGCGCCAGCATCGGGATGGTGATCTTCCGGCCCGCCTCGACATCGGCCTTGTCGATCTCGTAATCGGCATAGGCGCCGGCGCGGTAATCCTCGCACATCGCATGCACGCGCGAGGGGTCACGGAACGGCGCCAGATAATGCTCCAGCGCGCGCGGATCGATGGCGTCCAGCGTCTTCGACTTGGTCTGGCTCGCCATCTTGTGCCGGAGGAAGAAATCCGGCGCGCCCAGGATCAGCGTCTCCGGAAACGGGGCCGGCTGCGCCAGGAAGGTCCAGTGATAGATTTTCAGCGCATAGAGCCGGTTGATGCGCTCCCAGTAATTATAGGTCGGCAGGATATCCAGCACCGCGAGCTTGGACAGCCGCCCCGGATGATCGAGCGCCAGCCGATACGAGACGCGGCCGCCGCGATCGTGACCGGCAAGCGCGAACTGCACATGGCCGAGCTTCTCCATCGCCTCGATCATCGTCTTCGCCATCGCGCGCTTGGTGTAGGGCGTGTGGTCCTTGTCGCTCTCCGGCATGTCCGACCAGCCATAGCCCGGCAGGTCGGCGATGATCAGCGTGAACCTGTCGTCGAGCTTTGGCGCCACCGGATGCCACATCACATGTGTGGATGAGAAGCCGTGCAACAGCAGCAGCGGCGGCCCCTTGCCGCCGACACGCGCGAAGATGCGGCCTGAGGAGGTGTTGATCCATTCGGAGGCGTAGCCGGGGAAAAGATCGGCGAGATCGGACATTCGCGTACCTCCTCTGAATTTCGGATCGAGTTTAGCCCTGCTCGGCCTCCACCGCCTGCCAGGCGATGTCGCGGCGGCAAAAGCCGTCCGGCCACTTGATGCGGTCGATCGCGGCGTAAGCGCGCTGCTTGGCTTCGGTCACGGTCGTGGCCGACGCGCAGATGTTGAGCACGCGGCCGCCATTGGCGAGGATGGCGCCATCCTTCTCGACCGTGCCGGCATGGAAGATCTCGACGCCCTCGATTTGAGCGGCCTCGTCGAGCCCGTCGATGCGCGTGCCCTTCTTGTAATCGCCGGGATAGCCCTTCGCGGCCATCACCACCGTCAGCGCTGGCTCGGGGAACCAGCGCAGGTCAAAATTCCTCAGTTGCCCGTCGCAGGCGGCGAGGAAGGCCGGCACGATGTCGGACATCATCCGCAGCATCAGCACCTGGCATTCGGGATCGCCGAAGCGGACATTGTATTCGAACAGTTTCGGGCCCTGCTCCGTCAGCATCACGCCGGCATAGAGCACGCCGCGGAACGGCGTGCCGCGCTGCTTCATGCCGGCAACGGTCGGCAGGATGATCCGCGCCATGATCTGGTCGTGGATCTCAGGCGTCACGAACGGCGTCGGCGAATAGGCGCCCATGCCGCCGGTGTTCGGCCCTTCATCGTGATCGAACACGCGCTTGTGGTCCTGCGCGGAGGCGAGCGGGATCGCAGTCTCGCCGTCGCACAGCGCGAAGAAGCTGATCTCGCGGCCCGACAGGAACTCCTCGATCACCACCTCAGTGCCGGCCGAGCCGAACGCGCCCTCGAACATCATCGCGATGGCGGCTTCCGCCTCGCCCAGCGTTTTGGCCACCACGACGCCCTTGCCGGCGGCGAGGCCATCAGCCTTGACCACGATCGGCGCGCCCTGCGCCCGTAGATAGGCGAGCGCATCATCGGCATTGTCAAAGCGGCGGTAGGCGCCGGTCGGGATGTTGAACTCGCGGCAGAGATCCTTGGTGAACCCTTTGGACCCCTCGAGCTGCGCCGCCAGCCTGCTCGGACCGAACGCCTTGATGCCGGCGGCGGCGAGATCGTCGACAATCCCTGCGGCGAGCGGGATCTCCGGGCCGACCACGACAAGATCGACGGCGTTGCGCCTGCAGAATTCAATCACGGCGGAATGATCGGCCACATCGAGCGCCACGCATTCGGCCTCGCGCGCGATTCCGGCATTGCCTGGGGCGCACCACAGCTTTGTCACCAGCGGAGAGGCGGCGATCTTCCACGCCAGCGCATGTTCGCGGCCGCCGGAACCGATCAGGAGAATGTTCATGCGATTGCAGTCAGATTTAAGGGTTGCCGCGCCGTAGCGCGACGGTTTAGCACGGCATCACGCCGCCGCAAGGAATGGCTCGGGCTTGATGTGGATATGTGGCCTGACGGGCTGGTTGGCACCCCAGGACCTTGCGCCCGCGCCTAAAAAGCCCGATTCTAACAAGTGATGACCGCTGCACCGAATCTGCTCAATGCGCCCGAATTCACCGTCTCGGAACTGTCCTCCGCGCTGAAGCGAACGGTGGAGGACCGGTTCGGCCATGTCCGGGTCCGCGGCGAGATCACGGGCTTCCGGGGCCCGCATTCCTCCGGCCATTGCTATTTCGCGCTGAAGGACGAGAACGCCAAGATCGAGGCGGTGATCTGGAAGTTCGCCCACGCCCGCATGCGCTTCAAGCCCCAGGAGGGGCTCGAGGTCATCGCGACCGGCAAGCTGACGACCTATCCGAACTCTTCCAAATACCAGATCGTGATCGAGTCGCTGGAGCCGGCCGGCATCGGCGCGCTGATGGCGCTGATGGAGGAGCGCAAGAAGAAGCTCGCCGCCGAAGGCCTGTTCGACGAGGCGCGCAAGCAGCTCCTGCCCTGGCTGCCGGAGGTGATCGGCGTCGTCACCTCGCCGACCGGCGCCGTGATCCGCGACATCCTGCATCGCCTGGAGGACCGCTTTCCCCGCCGCGTGCTGGTGTGGCCGGTGAAGGTGCAGGGCGACGGCTCCGCCGAGCAGGTCGCCGCCGCAATCCGCGGCTTCAACGCGCTGCCAGAAGACGGGAGGATTCCGCGACCGGACCTGCTGATCGTCGCGCGCGGCGGCGGTTCGCTGGAGGACCTCTGGTCGTTCAACGAGGAGATCGTGGTCCGCGCCGCCGCCGACAGCATGATCCCGCTGATCTCAGCAGTGGGTCACGAGACCGACATCACGCTGATCGATTTCGCCGCCGACAAGCGCGCGCCGACGCCGACCGCGGCCGCCGAAATGGCGGTGCCGGTGCGCAGCGAATTGCTTGCCGAGGTCGCAGCACTGGCGCGGCGGGTGTCCGTGTGCTGGCAGCGCGGCCAGGAGGCCCGCCGCAACGAATTGCGGGCCGCAGCGCGCGCGCTGCCGGCGCCGAGCGAACTGTTGGCGATCCCGCGGCAGCGGCTGGATCACCTCGGCGCAGCACTGCCGCGCGGGTTGAAGGCGAATACGCACGCGCATTTCCGCCGCTTCGCCTCCACCAGCGGCCGGCTGACGCTGCGGGTGCTGCACGGGCAGATTTCGCATGCCAGGCAGCGCCTGACCGTCTCAGGCGAGCGCATCGCCCTTTCCGCGCGCTCGCTCCTGCGCAGCCGGCGCGAGCGCTTTACGGGGCTGGAGGTTCGCTTCAAGGCGTCCAAGCTCGCCAATGCGCAGGCGCAGCGCAATGCGATCGCGCGGCAGCGCGAACGCACCCATCGGCTCGCCGAGCGCGCGCAACGCGCCATGGTCACGCTGCTGCAGCGGCTCGACGCGCGCGTCGGCCAGAGCGAAAAATTGCTGGCGGCGCTCTCCTATCGCAGCGTGCTCGCCCGCGGCTTTGCCCTGGTGCGCGACGAAGCGGGACATCCCGTGCATGCCGCGGCCAGCGTCGCGCCGAATGCGCTTCTGTCGATCGAGTTCGCCGACGGCCGCGTGGCTGCTACCGCCGATGGCGACCACTCTGTCGCCGCGGCGCCGACGCCCCAGCCCAAGCCGGTTACGCGCGAGTCGAAGCCCGCGCCAAAGCGGGTCGCAAAGCCGGTCGACCAGGGCAGCCTATTCTAGCCTGTAGCCCGGGTGGAGCGGAACGCGTAACCCGCGACACCTGTGTCCGCGTTGCGAGCGGCCCCGGGTTACGCTGGCGCTTCACCCGGGCTACGGCAGTAGGGAGAGAGCCCTCACCTGGCACTAACGCGAGAGCCAGGCGGCGACCTGTTTCTGCGCGTCGGTGCGCGCCTCTGCGTCGGTGCCGATGTGGCCGACCTCGGGCATTGCGGCATCGGCTGTTCCGGCAATCGCACGCAGCGGCAGATTGGCGAGATCGAAGTCGTGATAGGCGCCGGGATAGGTGATGATCCGCGCCAGCGCGCTGCGGCCGCGCGCGCCGTCGACCATCTGGTGGCAGGCCGGCGGCGAGCTGACATCGTCGTTGGCGCCGATCATGACCAAGGTCGGCACCCGCGTGCTCCAGCCGAGCCTGGAGGACAGCCGGCAATCCGGATAGAACGCGATCGCCGAGCGGAAATCCGGCTCGGTGCTGCGCGAGGGGAGTTGCGGCCGCACGGCCCACAACAACGCACTGGCGCCGTTGGCCCAGCCGATCAGGCTGATGCGCTCATGCGCCACCCAGGACTGCTGCATCAGCCATTGCCGCGCCGCCATGATATCGGCGACCCGCTCGCGGCGCGCCAGCACGTGCCGTTCCCGATCCTTGACGCGGCATTGCGGGCCGACCTCGCGCGAGCCGTAGCTGTCGGGCAACAGCACGGCATGGCCGGTCCGGAGCAATTGTTCCGCCCAGTCGCGGTAGCGCGGCAAGACCGGCTCCGAACGCCCAGCGAGGCCGCCGCAGCCATGCAGCGCAATCACGGTCGGAAACGGGCCGTCGCCGTCGGGCTTGTAGAGCTGCGCATGCAAGGTGAGATTGGTGGCGGGAATATCGACCTGATGGGGCGCAGGCAGCGGCGCGGCCGTCGCGGCGGAAGCCACGGCAACGAGCGTCAGGAAAATGGCTGCTGACAAAAACCGCATCTCAATTGGCCGGATCATGGTGGCGCTGTTGACCGAGCGGACCACGGCTGCAAACTATCATGCAGTCTGGCCCCAATTCATCACAAGTCGGTGGTTTAACCTGCGGACATTACAGCCTATTTATGGTAGGTATAAACCGCAACCCCAACGAGGCCTCCCGTTAAGGCCGGGCGGAGAGTTTCATAGTGCTGAACAAGTTCGGTCCCTCGGGTCATGGCGAAGCGCAGGTGCAATATCTCGATGGCGATTTCCGCGTGGTCTCGCCTGGAACTTATGTGCGCTGCGCCATCACGGACGTGCGCATTCCGCTCGACGAACTGAAATATTGGAGCGTCGATCTGCAGGAGGCCTATGCGACCCCAGGCGCGGTGCTGCAGCGGCATTTTCCCGCAGCGCTGAAGCAGGGATAGGGCGCATTCGTTCATAGCCCGGATTACGGGCTGCTCCGCGGGCACGATGCCAGACCCTCATGGTGAGGAGCGCGTAGCGCGTCTCGAACCATGAGGCCCCGATCTCGCCCCGGGGCCTATCCTTCGAGACGGCCGCTTCGCGACCTCCTCAGGATGAGGACGTCACGTGTGGCCGTTTGCGTTCTGTAGCCCGGGTGGAGTGAACGTAACCCGGGCTACGAATTCCTCTCTTGGAAACTGCGTTCGCGCGCTCTCAACAGGCTGTGTGAGACGAATGTCCGCAATGCAGCTCTATCCTCGAACTCCAGTGTCACCGCGAACGGCACCACCGCCTGCGCCCAGACAGGCAATTCTCCGCGCTGCTTGAGCCGCGCCAGATCCTTTTCCGTGGTCACCAATGTCAGCCCGTCGCCTCTCGCCTCCGACACCAGGCTATCGATCTCAGCCTTCGAGAATACGTGGTGATCGGGGAAGGCACTCTCCCTGATAACGTCGATGCCGCTCTTACGGAGGGTATTGAAGAAGCGCGCGGGATCGCCGATGCCGGAAAAGGCGAGCACGCGGCGGCCCTGCAGCGACGTAAGCGATGCATCGTCCGGCCGAAGCCGCGCCGCCAGCACGGGCTTTCCGCGCACGGCAATCTCCGTCGCCAGCATCTTCGCAGCAGTACCGTCGCCGACCACGACGAGCGCGTCGGTGCGCGCAACCTGCGGCGCCAACGGCGCGCGCAACGGGCCGGCCGGAAACACTTTCCCATTGCCAAGGCCACGTTGGCTATCGATCACGATGATCGAGGCATCCTTGGCGACCGCCGGGTTCTGGAAGCCGTCATCCATCACCAGTACGCTCGCGCCGAGCGACTTCACCAGCGCGACGCCATCAGCGCGATCGCGCGCGACCACGACCGGTAGCCGCTCGGCCAGCATCAACGGCTCATCGCCGACATCGGCGGCGGAATGGCTGAAAGGATCGACCTGCACCGGCCCGCGCAACTCGCCGCCATAGCCGCGGCTGAGCACAACAGGCACTTCGCCGAGTTCGCGCAGCAGCTTCGCCAGCGCCAGCACAGTCGGCGTCTTGCCGGCACCGCCCGTATGATAATTGCCGACGCAGAGCACGGGAATGCCGGCGTCGATCCCCTTGCGCTGCAGACGCCTGGCGGCGATGGCGCCGTAGAGCGTGGCGAGCGGCTGCAACAGATGCGATTTCCAGGATGCCGGACCGTGCCAGAAGGCCGGCTCACGCATTGGCGGCTCCCATCTCGATCCGTAACTGCAAGAGATACGGTTCGAGCGCCGCAAGTGTTCGCTCCAGCGCGCCGCCGAGCTGCTGCACCACATGTTCGGCGGCCCCAAGCGAGGCTTCGCGCGCCTTGGCATTGTCCAGCAACTGGCCGAGCTGCTTCACCAATGCTTCCTGTGTCTCCGCGCGCCGCGCGCCACCGGCACGGTCGAGCGCCTCATAGACATCGGTGAAATTGAACACGTGCGGACCGTGTACGATCGCGGCGCCAAGCTTCACGGCCTCGATCGGATTCTGGCCGCCGTGCGGAACCAGCGAGCCGCCCATGAACACGATCGGCGCCAGCCGATAGAACAGGCCGAGCTCGCCCATGGTGTCGGCGACATAGATATCGGTGGTCGCAATCGGCAGCTCCTCGCGCGACCGCAGCGCGCTGTGCAGGCCGGCCGCCTCGACGACGCGGCCGACCGCCTCGCCGCGATCCGGGTGCCGCGGCACGATCACCGTGAGCAGCGAGGGAAAGAATCCGGCCAGCGCGCGATGCGCTTCCACGAGCTGCTCTTCCTCGCCGGGATGGGTGGAGGCCGCGACCACGATCGGCCGGCCGCGCGTCACCGCCATCAGCCGCTCCAGCTTGGCAGGATCGGCCGGCGGCGCCGCGACGTCGAGCTTGAGATTGCCGGTGATGACGACATTGCGGCTGCCGAGCGCCGCAAAGCGTTCGGCGTCTATTCTCGACTGCGCCAGGCAGATGTCGAAACGGTCGAGCAGGGCCGAGATCGTGTGCGACATCCGCTGCCAGCGCGGAAACGAGCGCTGCGACATCCGTCCGTTGATCAGCACCATCGGCAGGCGGCGCGCGGAGCTCGACAGGATCAGGTTCGGCCAGAGATCCGACTCGATGAACAGCGCCAGCGACGGCCGCCAGTGATCAAGGAAGCGCGCGACAAAACGCGGGGAATCATAGGGCACGTATTGATGGATGACGTCAGGCGGAAAGCGCTTGGCAACGATCGCCGCCGAGGTGACGGTGCCGGAGGTGAGCAGGATGCGCAAATTGAGCTCGCGCAGTTTCTCGATCAGCGCCGCCGCCGCCAGCACCTCGCCGACGCTGGCGCCATGGATCCAGACCAGCGGCCCGTGCGGCCGCACATCGGCGCTGACGCCGCGCCGTTCGCCGACGCGGGCCGGATCCTCCTTGCCGAGCTTCAACCGCCGCCGGATCAGCGCAGGTGCGAGCGGCACCATCGCGGACGACAGTCTTTGGTAGACCCGCAACGTCATCGGCAGCGAGTTAGCCAAGAGCTCCCTCCGGACGCCCGACAGCCGCATAGGCCTTTCGGGTCGCTTCGTTCAGCAAGGCCTCCACCCTGAGCCGCAGCGTTTCCATCGTCTCGGCGTCGGCGTCGGGCGGCACCTCCACGGAATCGATGCCCACCAGTGCGCCCCGTCCGAATGGCAAATTAATGGTGGTGGAATCCCAGTTTTTCAACCGGATGAACCGGCTGGTCACCATGGCAAAGGGCATGATCGGCCGGCCCGACTCGCGGGCCAGCATGATGACGCCGAGACCGGCGACCCGGGCCTGCTTGGGCACGTCGGCGGTGGTCGCGACGTTCCACTTATCCTCCAGCGCCCGCAGCATCTCCTTGAAGGCGCCGACGCCCCCCTTGCGGTGAAAACTGCCGGAATGGTCGCCCGACCCCCTGATGGTGCCGACGCCGAGCCGCTCGGCCGCGATCGCGTTGAACTCGCCGTCGCGATGCCGGGAGACCAGGACCTTGGCGCGGTGGTTTCCCCTGACCCGGATGAAGGGGGTCATCAGGTGCTGGCCATGCCAGAACACGAAGATGCAGGGCATCTGCGGTTCCACCTGCTCGTAGACGTCAGGCGGCTCAAGGCTGAATCTGTTGGTCAGCCACACCAGCCGCAGATATTCGGCCGCAAGCAGGCCCAGCGCACGCTGCACGAGGCCGCTGCGCAAAAAATCGCGAATCAGACGTTTCAAAGGGAGGGCTTTGTGTCTTGACCCGGATCGAGCAGCCGATGGAGGTGGACGATGAAATAGCGCATGTGGGCGTTGTCCACGGTCTGCTGCGCCTTCGCCTTCCAGGCCACGTGAGCGCTGGCGTAGTTCGGATATACGCCGACGATCTCGACCTTATCGAGATCCTTGAAGGTGTTGTGCTGGAGGTCGATCAGCTCGCCACCAATGACGAGATGCAATAATTGCTGCGGCTGGGCACTATCTGACATAATTGTTTTTCCTGATGAGATGCCCGGCAGGGAAGTCCTGCGGCGCGAGGCGGTCAGTGCAACGGGCGGTTGCGAAAATGCTCGACAATACGTGCATGACGATCATGTCCCGCCGCCACCAGCACCCCATGCGCCAGCTCCCGGCGATTATACTCAATCGCATCCCCCGAGAGCGCCGTCATCTTACCATCCGCTTCCTGCACGATCAAATTCGCCGCCGCAAGGTCCCAGTCATGACTATTGCCGCCGGCGAAGGCGGCATCGAGCGCGCCATGCGCGACCCGGCATAGCCTGAGCGCCAGCGAACCGATTCGCGGATGCAGCGTGATCTCCTGCGCCGAAGGGCTCAATCGCTGCAGGAGCGGCTTCGGCCCGGCCATGCGGGGGAAATCGAAATCGGTGCCCGCGGTCGCGCGCACCGCGATGCCATTGCGCGTGGTGCCCTGCCCCCGCGCGGCAAAGAAGAACTCCGCGGTGGCGGGCGCGAATACCGCCGCCAGCACGGGCGAGGCATTTTCAACCAGCGCCACGCTGACGCACCAGTCCTCGCGCCCGGCGAGATAGGAGCGGGTGCCGTCGATGGGATCGACGATCCACACCAGGCGCTTGCCAAGCCGCGCCTGGTCGTCCGCGCTCTCTTCCGAGAGCCAGCCGTAATCGGGCGTCGCCGAACGCAGCCGCTGCTCCAGCAGGTCGTTGACCGCGATATCGGCCTCCGACACCGGCGAGGAGGCGCCCTTGATCCAGTTCTTCAACTCAGTGCGAAACAGCGAGAGCGCCAGGGCCCCCGCTTCCCGCACCGTCTCCGCCAGCAGGGCGGCGTCGCGCGCCAGGATCCCGTCGTCCGTATCAGCGTCCGCCAAGCGTCAGTCCCTCGATGCGCAAGGTCGGGGCATTTACACTATAGCGGAATTCCAGATCGTTGGCGGCGACCAGCGATTTGAACATCGCCAGCAGATGCCCTGCGATGGTCACTTCGCTGACCGCATAGGTGATCTCGCCGTTCTCGATCCAGAAGCCCGAGGCGCCGCGGCTATAGTCGCCGGTCACGCCGTTGACGCCCGAACCGATCAGGTCGGTGACGTAAAAGCCCTGCTTGATGTCGGCGATCAGTTCCTTCGGCGTCGTCGAGCCAGGCTCGAGATGCAGATTGTAGGCCCCCGGCGACGGCACCGAGGAGACGCCGCGATGCGCATGTCCTGTCGTGACCATGCCGAGCTCGCGCGCGGTCGCGCAATCGAGCAGCCAGGTGGTGAGCACGCCGTCATCGATCAGGGCCGTCTTCTTCACCTTGACGCCTTCGGCATCGAAGGTCTGCGAGCGCAGGCCGCGCACGCGCAAGGGATCGTCGATGATGCGGATATTGCTCGCGAACAATTGCTGACCGAGACGATCCTTCAGGAAACTGGTCTTGCGCGCGATCGATGCACCGTTGATGGCGCCAACGAGATGGCCGACAAGCGAGTTCGCGACGCGTGGATCGTAGACGACCGGGACCTTGCAGGTCTCGACCTTGCGCGGATTGGTGCGCGCCACCGCGCGCTCGGCCGCTTTGCGGCCGACGCTTGCAGGCGAAGCGAGGTCGGATGCATGCAACGCGCTCGTGAAATCATAGTCGCGCTCCATGCCGGTGCCCTCGCCCGAGATGGCGGTCATCGAGATGCCGTGGCTCGAGCGCAGATAGGAGCCATGGAAACCGGTCGAGGTCACCAGCACCATGCCGCCGATGCCGGAGGAAGCCGACGCGCCGCCGGATTTCGACACGCCCTTGATGGCGAGCGCCGCCGCTTCCGCCTCGGTGGCGCGGCGTTCGAGTTCAGCGGTCGAGGGCACATTGCGGTCGAGCAGGTCGAGATCGGGGAAGTCGCGCGCCAGCAGCGCAGGGTCCGCGAGCCCGACATATTTGTCGTCGGGCGCGACACGCGCCATCGCGACCGCGCGCTCGGCAAGCTTGGCGATCCCGTCGCCAGTGACATCATTGGTGGAGACCACCGCCTGGCGCTGACCGACCAGCACGCGCAGGCCGACATCGTCGCCTTCGGAGCGCTCGGACTCCTCGACGCGCCCGTCGCGCACCTCGACGCCTTGCGAAACGCCGCGCACCGCGATCGCATCCGCCGCATCCGCGCCGGCGCGCTTGGCCGCCTCGACAAGACGCTGCGCCAGTTCACTCAAAACCGACTGGTCGAACAGGTCGGTCGCGGACTTTTCGGCAGGCGATGGTGAAGGGTTCACGAACAGATTCCTGACATTGAAGGGCTCAACGCAGCGCGGCGCGCCAAACCCACCAAGTGGGCCGGATTTGCAGCGATTTCAAGCGTTTTGCCGCGCGATGAAGAAGAATTGCTCGAGCGCGGCAAGGTCTTGTCAAGCATGCGCGCCTTTGACGTCTCTTTAACCAGCCTTCTTAAGCTGATCGGGAAACGGCTGCGCTAAGGTCTCGCGCATCGACCGGGAACATAATCCCGGCGGGGAGATAAAGCCGTGAGGCGTCAAACAGCAACAAGCGGGCTCAACCCCGCCGGGTCGGGCCGTGTGCAACGGCTCGACCCGCTTTCTCTACCGCTCAGCTTCCATGCGCAGGATGTCCGCGCGGACGGTGGCATGCGGCAGGTTGAACTTCACCACGAACGCGTCGTGCTGCGCCGTGCCGTCAAGGGCATGCGGATGGCGATCAATGTTCGCGTCTGCGACTTCATCGGCGTCGCGTTGCGTGACCTGGGCGACGAGCAGATGCTGACGCTCGTCCACCGCGATCCGTCGCTCGCAATTCCGCTTGGCGTCAGTTCCGATCGCGACGAGATCGAAAGCGCCTGGCAGATGTGGAGCGACGTGCTCCGCCTGCCGCAACTGAGCGAGCAAGCGCCGCGCGAGCCTGCGGCCCGGCGCAGGCGCCGCAACGTCATCCACACGCGCCGCCCGCGCTTCCTGGTACGCCGCCGCCGTGGCCGCCCGCTTGATGCGGGGAATGTGCATCGCGGCGAACACGAGATCATCGCGCGGGATTGAACGTGAGCCCGGGACGACGGCCCGCGCCACAACACACGCTGTCATTCCGGGGCGCCGCGAAGCGGCGAGCCCGGAATCCATTTCCCCACCGGTGCATGCGGCCCAATGGATTCCGGGCTCGCGCCAAGAGGCGCGCCCCGGAATGACGAAAGAGTGGTGATTTCGGCACGCCCCGCAACAACGCAGAAGCCTCAGCGCATCACTGCATCAATGAGCAGGCCGGCGAACAGGATGAGGCCGGCGTCGCGGTTGGACTTGAAGACGCGCAGGCACAATGCGGGATCGCTGATGTCGAGTCGTCTTATCTGGATCGCCAGATGCAACGCGAAGGCGGCGAGGCCGATCCACGCGAACCAATGCGCGCCAGCCAGCACGAGCGCCATGGCGATCAGGACCACCGCGAGCGAATAGAACAGCACGAGCGCCTTGTGCGTGGCCGCGCCGAACAGGCGTGCGGTCGACTTGATGCCGATCAACGCATCGTCCTCGGCGTCCTGATGCGCATAGATGGTGTCGTAGCCGATCACCCAGGAGATTGAGCCGGCATAGAGCGCAAGCGCGGTGAGATCGATGCGCCCGAGGATGACGGCAAATCCCATCAAGGCGCCCCAGGAGAAGGCGAGCCCCAGCACCACCTGCGGCCACCAGGTGATGCGCTTCATGAAGGGATAGACCGCGACGATGACGAGCGAGGCGATGCCGGTCGCGACCGCAAAGCGATTGAACTGCAGCAGCACCACGAGACCGATCAGCGCCTGGGCGACCAGGAAGATCAGCGCCTGCGTCACGCTCACCTGCCCCGCCGGAATCGGCCGCGACCGCGTCCGCTCCACTTTCGCATCGAGATTGCGATCGGTGATGTCGTTCCAGGTGCAGCCCGCACCGCGCATCACGAAGGCGCCGATGAAGAACAGAAGGATGACAAGCGGGAGCTGGTGCAGGTCATGGGCGATGCCGGCGGCGAGCGCCGCCGACCACCAGCACGGCATCAACAGAAGCCACGAGCCGATCGGCCGGTCGAAGCGGGAGAGACGCAAATAAGGCCGCGACCAGCGCGGCGCGTGGGTATCGACCCAGTTGCCGGTCGCATCGGCAACACGGGCGGTGACGTCGCTCATCGCGACAGCACGTTGCCGTTCAGCGTGTCAAAGGTGCTGCCGCCCTTGCGCGTTGGCACTGCTTCGGGCGCGGAGGCGGACCCCAGCACCTCGCTCAAGGACGGCCCGGCCGGACCGCGCGCCTGGGTCGCCATCTGCTGCGCCACCGCGCAGACCTTCTTCTGCATCGCCTCGGTGTTCTTGTGGCCATTCTGGAGCTGCTCGAGGATCTGCGGCGGGATTCCGCATTTCGCCGAGTTGTCCTTGACGTATTTCATCATCTTCAGCTCGGCCTGGCTGTAATTGCCGATCAGCTTGCAGGCCTCGTCCGGACCCGCCTTCTTTTCACCGGCGGCCTTGATCAGCTTGCCGCGCCGCTCGGTCTCCTCGCGCAAGGGGACGAAGCCCTTCATGCAGGCATCCGACGGGCCCGCGCCCCCGGACGGGGGCGCCGGCGGTGCAAACCCGGCACCGCCGCCGCCGATCGGCGCCGCACCCTGGCTCGGGAAGGCCGAAGGCGCCCCGATCGACGCGGAAGGTACCCCGCCGTTCACCGGCGGGAAGGGCGAGGCGTTAGCAGGCGCTGCGGCCTGCTGACCGGGCAGCGGCGCGGGAAACGCGCCCTGTGCAAAAGCCTGGCCGGCGTGGAGCACCACGGCGGCGACCGTCAGCGACACCATCAGGCGGGTCATCAAGGGATATTTCTCCGGCAGCCGGCTTCCAAACGAAGCACAATTTCCATGCGGCTTTTTACGATTCCAGCCGTTCCTTAACAACCCGTGGATTGGGGCAACAGCGCGGCGTCACGTCGCGCCATCGATCAAAAATAAGCTACAGATTCTAGCGCTTTAGGCTAAAAGCGCGGCCGAGTTGCGTGACGACGGAACATTAACAGATGCCGGACTACGACTTTCGCGCCCCTCGCCTGTTCGTCGATGCCCCCCTGCAGGCGGGCGAAACCGTCGCGCTGGACCGCGACCAGAGCAATTATCTCGGTAACGTATTACGGTTGAAGGCCGGCGACGCCATCCTGGTGTTCAACGGCCGCGACGGCGAATGGCAGGCCGAGCTCAGTGGCCGCAAGCGGGCGGACACGCTGACGGTCCACCGCCAGACCCGGCCGCAGGATCGCCTGCCCGATATCGCCTATGTCTTCGCGCCCTTAAAGCACGCCCGGCTCGACTACATGGTGCAAAAGGCGGTCGAAATGGGCGCCTCGCGCCTGCAGCCGGTCCTGACCCGTTTCACCCAGGTTTCGCGGGTGAACGGCGAGCGGATGCGCGCCAATGTGATCGAGGCGGCCGAGCAATGCGGGATCACCGCCCTGGCGGAGGTTGCTGACCCCGTCCCGCTCGAGCGCTTCCTGACCGAGCGCACGGGCGGCCGGCTCCTGGTATTCTGCGACGAGGCCGCCGATCTCGGCGATCCCCAGCAGGCGCTGCAACCGGGGAGCGGCACTGACGGCATCGACATCTTGATCGGCCCGGAGGGCGGGTTCGCCGAGGAGGAGCGCGCGCTGCTGCTGCGCCAGCCCAAGACCCTCCGGCTGTCGCTGGGGCCGCGGATCCT
Source organism: Bradyrhizobium sp. Arg237L (assembly GCF_029990105.1). Lineage (NCBI taxonomy): Bacteria > Pseudomonadati > Pseudomonadota > Alphaproteobacteria > Hyphomicrobiales > Nitrobacteraceae > Bradyrhizobium > Bradyrhizobium sp. Arg237L. The sequence goes on from NZ_JAQMIL010000047.1 coordinate 50,414, forward strand.
GCGCGCGGACACTGCAGGGGTCGCGGCGCTGGCCCTGGTACAGGCGGCGCTCGGGGACTGGGGCCCAAAGGGCTAGGTGGCCCGGGTGGAGCGCCAGCGTAACCCGGGGCCGCCGGAAAACGCTGAGGGAGGTGTCCCGGGTTGCGCATTCGCTCCACCCGGGCTACGCGCTCGTTAAGCGATTTGGCCGATGCCGGTCGAAACAGCGCTTTTGCCGTGCTAAGGGCTCGCCCGCAAACCCTTGGGTCGCCCTTGGGCCACCCCTTGGACCACTCCGGAACCCATTTTCGGGCGATTTGGACGTCGAGATGACCGTAACCGCCACCACACGCGGTGCCGCCTCCTCCGCCGCATGGGCGGATGCACTGCTGTTGTCATTTGCGCAGGCCGGTTATGTCAGGTCCGAGCCGGCGATCCTGCAGCCGGCCGAGCCGTTCCTGGACCTCTCTGGCGAGGGTATCCGCAAGAGCCTTTACCTCACCACCGACGCCAGCGGCGAAGATCTGTGCCTGCGCCCGGACCTGACGATCCCGGTGGCGCGCGATTACCTTGCCTCATCAGAGGCCGGGAAGCCGGCTGGCTTCAGCTATCTCGGCCCGGTATTCCGTTATCGCGGCGGCCAGCCGAGCGAGTTTCTGCAGGCTGGCATCGAATCATTCGGCCGGCAGGACCGCGCCGCGGCGGATGCCGAGATGCTGGCCCTGGCGCTGGAGGCGACGGCGGCGTTCGGACTGACCGACGTCGAGATCCGCACCGGCGACGTCGCTCTGTTCAATGCGCTGATCGAGGCGCTCGAGCTCTATCCCGTGTGGCGCCGCCGCCTGGTCAAGGATTTCAACCGCAAGGTCAGCCTCACCGACGACATCGAGCGGCTGACGCTCGCCGGCGGTCCTGGCCGTAACGAATATCAGGGCGTGCTGGCCGCCCTCGCCGGCTCCGATCGCAAGGCGGCGCTGGCGCTCGTCACCGACCTGATGTCGATCGCCGGCACCACCAATGTCGGCGGCCGCACCGTCGCCGAGATCGCCGACCGCTTCCTCGAACAATCGACCTTGAAGGCCGGCGCGCTGCCGCGCGACGCGATCGCCACCATCAAGCGCTTCCTGTCGATCGCGGGCGAGCCGGACGACGCCATCGCGCAACTGCGCGCATTGGCCGAAGACGCCGGGCTCGACCTCTCCGGCGCGATCGACGAATTGGAACGCCGCGTCGGCTTCGTGGCCGCGCGCGGCATCGATACCCGCAAGGCGCGCTTCTCGACCTCGTTCGGGCGCGGTCTCGACTACTACACCGGCTTCGAGTTCGAATTGCACGCCAGGGGCAACGGCGCCGAGCCGCTGGTCGCCGGCGGCCGCTATGATGGACTGATGACGCAGCTCGGCTCGGCTGAGCCGATCCCGGCGGTCGGCTTCTCCGTCTGGATCGAGACGCTGACGCAACATGGCAAGCCTCTGCGCGGAGGCAAGGCATGAGCGCGCCCTTCGTTCTCGCCGTCCCGTCGAAAGGACGTCTGCAGGAAAATGCCGAGGCGTTTTTCGCCCGCGCCGGATTGACGCTGTCGAAGCCCGGCGGCGCACGCGATTATCGCGGCACCATCTCAGGCCTGGACAATGTCGAGATCGCCTATCTGTCGGCAAGCGAAATCGCCTCGCAGCTCGCGCGCGGCATGGTGCATCTCGGCGTCACCGGCGAGGACCTCGTGCGCGAGAGCATCGCCGACGCCGACAAGCGCGTGCACCTGATCGACGGTTTGGGTTTCGGCTATGCCAATGTGGTGGTCGCGGTGCCGCAGGCCTGGATCGACGTCCGCACCATGGCCGATCTCGACGACGTCACCACCGGTTTCCGCGAGCAGCATCACCGGCGGATGCGGATCGCGACCAAGTACATCAATCTGACGCGAACCTTCTTCGCCTCCCGCGGCATCCTCGACTATCGCATCGTCGAGAGCGCCGGCGCGACCGAGGGCGCGCCCGCAGTCGGCACGGCAGAACTGATCGTCGACATCACCACGACCGGCGCGACGCTCGCGGCCAACGGGCTGAAAGTCCTCGACGACGGTGTGATCCTGCGCAGCCAGGCCAACCTCGTCGCCTCGAAGGACGCCGACTGGTCGACCGGGGCCCGCGAAGCCGCGCGCGTCATCCTGGATCACATCGCCGCGCGCGCCCGGGCGAACAAATATCGCGAGGTCCGCACCCGCTTCAAAGGATGCGATGCAGCATTGCTCGCGGAAGCCCATAACCGCTTTGGCGTGGTTGCCCCGTTCGGCGGGCCGACCTCATCCGGCATGTTGACGCTGCACTGCCCACCGGCGCAGCTCTATGCGCTTGGCAGCTTCCTGCGCGCGCATGGCGCCGATACGGTGTCGGTGGTCTCGCTCGACTACGTCTTCGACCGCGAGAACCCGCTGTTCGCCAGGCTCGAGGCCTTCCTGCGGCAATGACGCCGCACGCTCGTTCATCGTGGCGACAGCTACCGGGCGGTACCATATATTTCGAGCATGATCCGGAAAAGTGGAAACCGGTTTTCCGAAAAGATCATGCTCAAACAAGAGATGAGATCATGATCAGATTCCGTCGAATCGGATCATGATCGAGAATCTGGAACCTGCTCGATGACGCTGGGCTCTGACGTTTCCGGCCTGACCACCACCGCGGCGAATGCTGCAGCGCAAGGGCTGTCGATCGTCGTTCCCGTTTACAACGAGGCTGCGGGGCTGGCGCTGCTGCACGAGCGGTTGATCGGTCTCGCGCGAACGCTGAAGGAACGCTACGGGCTCGCTTGCGAGGTCGTCTACGTCGACGACGGCAGCAAGGACAACACCCTTTCGATCGCGCGTTCGCTTTCCGCCGACACGCTGGATGTCCAGGTGGTGTCGCTGTCGCGCAATTTCGGCAAGGAGGCGGCGCTGATGGCGGGCCTCGACCATGCCCGGCGCGGTGCCGTGCTGTTCATGGACGGCGATGGCCAGCATCCGCCCAGCCTGGTCGAGAAACTGGTCTCGCACTGGATCGATGACGGCTACGATGTCGTCTATACCGCGAAGGCGCATCGCGACAACGAGCCGTTCCTGCGCAGGCTCGCGGTGCACGGCTTCTACGCGCTGATCAACTGGGGCGCGCGGCAGAAGATCCCCGAAGATGCCGGCGACTTCCGCCTGCTGTCGCCGCGCGCGGTGGCGGCGCTGCGGCAATTGCCCGAGCGCAACCGCTTCTTCAAGGGGCTGGCGAGCTGGATCGGCTTCCGCCAGATCAGGGTCGATTACGAGCCGGCGCCGCGTGCGCATGGCGTCACCACCTTCAGCGCGACGCGGCTGATCGGCCTGTCGATCGAAGGAGTGACATCGTTCTCGGTGGCGCCGCTGCGCTTCGCGAGCCTGCTCGGCGTGCTGCTGGCGACCGCGGCGTTCCTGTTCGGGCTTTCGATCCTGTGGGAGGTCTTCACGACCGGCAAGCAGGTGCCCGGCTATCCCTCGCTCGTGATCGGGTTGATGACGATCGGCGGTGTGCAGCTCATCATGATCGGCATCGTCGGTGAATATATCGGCAAGATCCTGTCCGAGCTGAAGGCGCGGCCGATCTATTTCGTCGCCGAGCATAGCGAGAAGCGCGCCGGCCCCGATGCGGCTGCCGCGGGCAGCGAACGGACCGCGGCCGAATGAACGACGCCGCGCAGCCGCGCCGGATCTGGCTCTGCGCCGACGATTACGGATTGAGCGAGGGCGTCAACCGCGCCATTCGCGATCTCATCGCGCGCAGCCGTCTCAACGCGACCTCGGTGATGGTGGTGGGCGCGGCGATCGGCCGCGACGAAGTGGCGGCGCTAAAGCGCGTTGCCGCCGAAAGCCCGCGCTGCGCGGTCGGGCTGCACGCGACGCTGAGCGCGCCGTTCCGGCCGCTGACCATGCATTTCCGACCCGTCAATGGCGGGCTGTTCCTGCCCTTTCCGAAACTGCTGCGCGCCGGCCTGCTCCGGCGGCTCGATCGCGAGATGATCCATGCCGAGCTCGTCGAGCAGCTTGCAACCTTCAAGGACATGTTCGGCCGCGCGCCTGACTTTGTTGACGGCCATCAACATGTGCAATTGTTTCCGCAGGTGCGCGACGCCTTTTTGCGCGCCGTGAAGGACGCCGCGCCCGAAGCCTGGGTGCGCCAGGGCGGACGCAACCATCCTCTGGCGCAACGCTTGCGAGCGCCGAAAGCGCTGGTGCTGGATACACTGAGCGCGCAATTCAGGAAGCGTGCACGACGCGCCGGCATTCCCTTCAACCCTGCTTTCGCCGGCGCCTATGATTTTTCGAGATCGCCCGATTTCGGTCCCCTGATGCGACAGTTTCTCGAGGGGCTGCCCGACGGCGGACTCGTGATGTGTCATCCCGGCTTCGTCGACGAGACGCTGAAGGAGCTCGATCCGCTGACGACCCAGCGCGAAAATGAGCATGCCTACCTCGGCAGCGAGCACTTCCCGCAACTGCTGGCGGCGAACAATGTTACGCTCGCCTGAAGGCGCGCCGGTCGTTTTGTCGCATACGCAAATTTAATTCGCGGCCCCACTCCTTGCGCCACAAAGGCGGCCCTACATGTTCGGCGCTTCGACGCAATCGACGCGATGGAGAAGGCCATGACCCCGCAAGAACGCCAATTGATCGACGATCTCTTCGACCGGCTCGCCAAGCTGGAGAACGCCCCGCGTGATCCGGAGGCGCTGGCCGCCATCTCGGAAGGGCTGCGCAAGGCGCCCAACGCCGTCTATGCGCTGGTGCAGACCGCGCTGGTGCAGGACGAGGCGCTGAAGCGCGCCAACGACCATATCCAGCAACTGGAAGCAGAACTCGGCGGTGGACCGCAGCAGCAGGGCCAAGGCGGCGGCTTCCTCGATTCGATGCGCGATGCGATCTTCGGCCAGAACCAGAATCAGCCGCGCGGTTCGGTTCCGCCGGTGCGCCCGCCGGAGGGTGGCAGCCGCCCCGCTTGGAATACCGGCCAGGCGATGCAGCAGGCGCAGGGTCCAGGATCTTACGGCCAACCGCCGTACGGCCAGCAGCCTCAGCCCTATGGCGCGCCGCAAGCCGGTCCGTTCGGCGGTGGCGGCGGCTCGTTCCTCGGCACCGCCGCGGCGGCAGCCGCCGGCGTGGTCGGTGGCTCGCTCTTGATGAACAGCATCCGCGGGCTGATGGGCGGTGGCGGCGGTCACCAGGCGTTCGGGGACTCCGGCAATCTCGGCGACAACAAGCCGTGGGGCAATGACCAGTCCGGCGGCAATCTTGCGCGCGATGCCGGAGTCAACGATATCGGCTCCGGCGGACGCGATAACGACTCGCGCGCCGGCCTTTACGACCAGGCGTCGAACAACAACAACAATAACAATAACGACAACAACAACAACAACGACGATGGCTATGGTCCCGACGATGACGACGATGGGTTCGATGACGGCGGCGACGACGGCAGCAGCGACTACGCGTAAGCCGCATGCGAATTGAAAAACAGAACGGCCGCCCGATCGGGCGGCCGTTTCTCTTTTGTCGTCCCGGCGAAGGCCGGGACCCTTAACCCCGACTTTGCGCTGTGGCGCGAACAAGCGGCCACAGCTTTATAGATCACGAACGATCGTGGTTATGGGTCCCGGGTCTGCGCTTCGCTTGCCCGGGACGACAGCATCGCTAGATCACAATCACCCTGGTGCCGACATTGACGCGGCCGTAGAGGTCGATGACGTCCTCGTTGCGCATCCGGATGCAACCTGAGGAAACGTTGGTGCCGATGGTCCAGGGTTCGTTCGAGCCGTGGATGCGGTAGAGCGAGGAGCCGAGATACATCGCGCGCGCGCCGAGCGGATTTTCCGGACCGCCCACCATGTGCCTGGGCAAATCGGGGCGACGTGCCAGCATTTCCGGCGGCGGCGTCCAGTCCGGCCATTCGCGCTTGGCGGAGATCGTCTTGACGCCCGACCAGGTGAAGCCGGGGCGGCCGACGCCGATGCCGTAGCGCAGTGCCTTGCCGTCGGCCTGCACGAGATAAAGGAACTTGTGCGGGGTATCGACGACGATCGTGCCCGGAGCTTCCTTGCCGTCATAATCGACAAGCTGCTTCTCATATCTCGGATCGAACGGCCGCTGCGCGGGATCGGCCGCCTGCTCCTCGCGCATCATCGGCTGTTGTGGATCCATCGGCGGCAGCATCGTGCGCCGTCCACCATAATAACCCGGCTGCTGCTGATACATCGGCTGCTGTTCGTAGGATTGCGGGTAGCCCTGGTCGGGACCGTCGCCGAACAGGAATTCGATAAAGCCGCCGCCGAGGGTGGAGGCCCTGCGCACCGGCTGAGGCGGCGCCTGGTAGGAATAGATCACGGTCGGCCCGGCAAGCGGCGCGCCATCGATCGCAAACGCCTGATGCGGAGCGACAGGCAGGAAGGACGCGCCGGCAATAAGCGCAAAGAATGTTTTCTTCATCGACGTACTCTGTACTGTTTCGTCAATCGTCAGCCTCGTTCGGCGCAAGACGCCGCGGCATGCGACCAATCAAGATCAAAACCGCATCGGTTTGGTAAACGGAGCAAGCGTTTGGATTCACCACGTCGGCAATCGGCGGCGGATTTCAAAATTAACGTTTATTTTGCTTAAATTCGTAGGCGTCATGGTTAATCCCGGGTATGCGGCGCGACGCGAAACGCACGCTGCAAAATTTTCCCATGTGAACTCCCTATTAAATCGCTTCTGCCTAGAACAGTGGGAGTGAAGGGGGCGGGAACAGTCTCATGTCAGTTAGTCGCAAGCGTTTTCGTGTTGAACAAGCCATTATGGGCGACATGCCGATGCCGGCACCGGTTGCGGTGGAAGGCGGCGAAATCGGTCCAATGCATCGGGAGATCATGGCGGAGCTTCGCTCCATCCGCGCACAGATGGCGCTCGGCGTCCACGCCCAGCGTCCGGTCGCAACCGAAGCCACCGAGGCGGCCGTGGCGCGCGAGGTCGCGGAAGCGCATGCGCTGCTCGAGACCTATCGCGCGCAGGTCGAGCAGTGCGAGAAGCTGAAGGTCGAGCTTGACCTGATCCACGACGCCATCAGCCGCACCAAGCGCGAGATCGCCGTGCTGCACGGCAAGAGCTTTGACGGCCAGGAGATGGCCAAGGTGAATGGCGAGCTCGGCGCCGTCGTCGGCGGCACCGAAGAGGCTACCCAGCAGATCCTCGAGGCGGCCGAAGCGATCGACCAGGCCGCCACCGCGCTGACCAAGGTCGCCTCGCCCGAACAGCACAAGCTGCTCGCCGAGGATGTCCAGGAGCGCGTAGTGGCGATCTTCGAGGCCTGCAACTTCCAGGACCTCACCGGTCAGCGCATCAGCAAGGTGATGACCACGATGAAGTTCATCGAGCAGCACATCAACGCGATGATGGAGATCTGGGGCGGTGTCGACGCCATCAAGGCGCACGCGCCGCCGATCATCGACACCCGCGAGGGCGACGCCCGCCTGCTCAACGGCCCAAGGCTCGACGGCGACGTGGGCCACGCCTCGCAGGACGATATCGACGCGATGTTCGACTAAGCGGGCAGGTCGCAGAGAAGAACGCAAAACGCCGGCGCGATGCCGGCGTTTTTGTTTTTGTGGTTCTAGGACGACCACCCTTCCCTTCTCCCCCTGTGGGAGAAGGTGGCGCGAAGCGCCGGATGAGGGGTTCTCTCCACGGGCGACGGTGCTCGTGGAGAGAACCCCTCACCCGAATGAGTCCGGTTCTGGCAGCGGAGCTGCCCTCTCCCACAAGGGGCGAGGGCACATCAACCCGCACCGCCGCATATAGCCCTCCTTGTAAGAGGCGAGGACAGAGCAATTGGCACTTCACGCCCGCGGCGCGCAGCGGACGTAGACCATGTTGCCGTAGCGGGTGGCGGCGTCCTTGTCGACGAAGCGGGTGACCATGACGCGGCCGTCGAAGGAGACGATCTCGCGGTCCTGCTCGCCGCCGGACGGCCCTGGCGGGCCGATATAGTTCTTGCCGCTCGGAGAGCCCTTCAGACGCAGCTCCTGCGGGGTGGCCTGGTCGGCGAGATGCATGATCACGCCACCGGACTGGCCGGCGCCAATCACATAGGGCTGCTTGCACTGGTCGCGCGCCATCTTCTCGGTGCGGGCGCGGTCGGTCGGGTTCTGGTAGGAGGCCAGGCCCCAGCGGCCGACGATCTCGTCGGAGCGGATGGTGGCGGGCATTTCCGGCGCCACCCCCGGCTCAGGCGCGGGCTCCGGGTTGGATGACAGCGACGGCAGGTTGAAGCTGCTGCACGCGCCCAACAGAAGCGTCAGCGCTAAGACGGACGCGAGCCTCGCAACCGCGCGCGCGTCACCTGATCCGATCATCCGTATTCCCCCGAAATATCCTTGGGCCGCACCTTGGGCCGCACCCGTCCTGCAGCCAAGCGTAAAACGTAAGGCAGAGCAATGGCGTCGAAACGATGACGTGAGAACTCCAACCTGGGCTCTGATTTGATTTGGTTGCAGCATCCTATATTGGCCTCACCAAGGCCTTAACCACTTTGCTTGACAGGAAAGGCGCCAAGCCATATTTCCCGCCCCACAATTAGCACTCTGGCGCGATGATTGCTAACGCGCCGGATATCCTGCCCGCGATCCATCGACCGGCCGGCATTCAACCCCGGCCTCGATGAATGAGACCTGAAACCGAGCCTCCAAGAGGGAACGTCATGGCTAAATCCAAATTCCGCCCGCTGCATGACCGTGTCGTGGTCAAGCGCATCGAAGCCGAAGAGAAGTCCAAGGGCGGCATCATCATCCCCGACACCGCCAAGGAAAAGCCCTCTCAGGGCGAAGTCACCGCCGTCGGGCCGGGCGGCCGCGACGAGACCGGCAAGCTGATCCCGATCGACGTCAAGGTCGGTGACCGCGTGCTGTTCGGCAAATGGTCGGGCACCGAGGTCAAGCTCGACGGCGAGGAACTCCTGATCATGAAGGAGTCCGACATCATGGGCGTTCTGACCTGAGCCGAGCCGAATCCGCCGCGCACCGCTGGTCATGCCCGGGCCCGACCCGGGCATCCATCTCTCTTCGGAAGAGTCTGCGAAGTGATGGATTGCCGGGTCAAGCCCGGCAATGACGCGTAAGAAGCGGCGGCCGCACCATCCCATTTATCCAGGAGCAAGATATGGCTGCCAAAGACGTTAAATTTGCCGGAGAAGCCCGCGAGCGCATGCTGCGCGGCGTCGATGTCCTTGCCAATGCGGTGAAGGTCACGCTCGGCCCGAAGGGCCGCAACGTCGTCATCGAAAAGAGCTTCGGTGCCCCGCGCATCACCAAGGACGGCGTCACCGTCGCCAAGGAGATCGAGCTCGAGGACAAGTTCGAGAACATGGGCGCGCAGATGCTGCGCGAAGTCGCCTCCAAGACCAACGACACCGCGGGCGACGGCACCACCACCGCGACCGTGCTGGCGCAGGCGATCGTGCGCGAGGGCGGCAAGGCTGTTGCCGCCGGCATGAACCCGATGGACCTGAAGCGCGGCATCGACATCGCGGTGCAAGCCGTGGTCAAGGACCTCGAGAAGCGCGCCAAGCCGGTCGCCGCCTCCTCGGAGGTTGCCCAGGTCGGCACCATCTCGGCCAATGGCGACACCGCGATCGGCAAGATGATCGCCCAGGCCATGCAGAAGGTCGGCAATGAGGGCGTGATCACGGTCGAGGAGAACAAGTCGCTGCAGACCGAGGTCGACATCGTCGAAGGCATGAAGTTCGACCGCGGCTACCTCTCGCCCTATTTCATCACCAACGCCGAGAAGATGACGGCCGAGCTCGAGGACGCCTACATCCTCCTGCACGAGAAGAAGCTCTCCGGCCTGCAGGCAATGCTGCCGGTGCTGGAAGCCGTCGTGCAGTCCGGCCGGCCGCTCTTGATCATCGCCGAGGACGTCGAGGGCGAGGCGCTGGCGACGCTGGTGGTCAACCGCCTGCGCGGCGGGTTGAAGGTCGCCGCCGTCAAGGCGCCCGGCTTCGGCGACCGCCGCAAGGCGATGCTGGAGGACATCGCGGTCCTGACCGGCGGCCAGTTGATCTCCGAGGAGCTCGGCATCAAGCTCGAGAACGTCACGATCAAGATGCTCGGCCGCGCCCGCAAGGTCGTGATCGACAAGGAGAACACCACGATCGTCAGCGGCGCCGGCAAGAAGGCCGACATCGAAGCCCGCGTCGGCCAGATCAAGGCGCAGATCGAGGAGACCACCTCCGACTACGACCGCGAGAAGCTGCAGGAGCGGCTGGCCAAGCTTGCCGGCGGCGTCGCGGTGATCCGCGTCGGCGGCGCCACCGAGGTCGAGGTCAAGGAGAAGAAGGATCGTGTCGAGGACGCGCTGAACGCAACCCGCGCCGCGGTGCAGGAAGGCATCGTGCCCGGCGGCGGCGTGGCGCTGCTGCGCGCCAAGAAGGCAGTCGGTCGTCTCTCCAACGACAATTCCGACGTCCAGGCCGGCATCAACATCGTGCTGAAGGCCCTCGAAGCGCCGGTGCGCCAGATCTCGGAAAACGCCGGCGTCGAAGGCTCGATCGTGGTCGGCAAGATCCTCGAGAACAAGTCGGAGACCTTCGGCTTCGACGCCCAGACCGAGGAATATGTCGACATGGTCGAGGAAGGCATCATCGATCCCGCCAAGGTTGTGCGCACGGCGCTGCAGGACGCCTCCTCGGTCGCCGGCCTCCTGGTCACGACGGAAGCCATGGTCGCCGAACTGCCGAGGGAGCCGGCGCCGGCGATGCCGCCCGGAGGCGGCGGCATGGGCGGCATGGGCTTCTGAGCGCAAGCCCGTTCGCAGATATCAGATACGAAGGCCGCCTCCGGGCGGCCTTCTTTTTTGGGCAATAGAGCATGGTCCGGAAAAGTGGAATCCCTCGCGACAAACGCGAAGCGTTTGCGCGGAGATCATGCTCAAACAAAGAGATGGATCATGATCCGATTTCGTCTAATCGGATCATGATCTAGGATCGAGGTTTGGTAGTTACGACGTCGCTGATTCTATCGCCGAGGATTTTCCTATGCGCGTGCTCCTGCTCTGCCTGTTGGGCCTCATCACGGCCTCTGATCTCGCTCTTGCCCAGATGAAGCTGCCGTCCAAGACGGCGCCGGGCACCACCGAAACGCGCTATTTCACCGCGATCGACGGCTTGATGGAGGGCAATGCCGACGCGGTGCTGAAGGAAACCCGCCAGGGCAAGAACGTTAGTGCGGCGGTGCTCGACGTCTGCTACCCCGCGGAAAAAGGTTCCGACCGCAAGGACCGTTTCGTCGTCAACCTCGCGGTCAACGGCCAGAACCTGAGCGGCTCGACGCAGAGCCTGAATGACAAATCGCCCGTCACGGTGAAGCTCGTGCGCAAGCCGACCGGCGACAGTTTCGAATTCCGCGGCCAGATCACGATCGGCCAAGCGGTGACGGAAGTGGCCTCCTCCGACAATACCGACCTTTCGGAACGGGAATTTCAGGAGAGCCAGACCACCGATGACGGCATCACGCCGGCACCGAAGGACTTTACCGAAGTTTCTCCCGAATCCGTCGGCGTGCGCGTCAAGCTCGACGCGGCGCTGGACTTCCTGAAGAGCCTTAAGGGCCAAGCCGTCGAGGTCGGTCTCTCGAGCCTCGCCATCACCTGCGACGCGCTGCGCGCCGGCGAGCAGACCATCAACCTGACCGTCGATCCGGAACAGGCCCCGGCCCTCGTCGCCAAGGCCAAGGCGACGCCGGGCGTGGTCGCGGCCGGCTGGACCACGGGCAGCGTCGAGATGGACCGCACAATCCGCTTCGCCGCCGCCGACTGGCTCAGCGGCGACAAGATCAACAGGGACAAGATTGCATCAGCGATATCGGGCGTGCTCAGCAAGACGCTGGCGGCAAAGCTGTCGGGAGCGTCATGGAACGCCAACACCGGCAAGCTGAAATTGACCTTCAAGCGTCCGAGCCAGGTCTATCCCGCGCTCGGCCTCACCGAGACCGCCGAGATCTCGGCGCTGGTGTCCTCGGACAAGCCCGGCGCGTCGGACAGGCTGATGCTGTGGGTCTCGAGCCCGGTGGTCACCACCGCCGACGAAGGCACAGGCCCAAAGCTGAACCTCTCGGAAGACTCCGTCGGCGATGAGGAAGGCGGCGAGCCGCCCGACGACAACGGCTCGATCGAGGCGCTGGCGAAGGAATTCAAGGCCCAGCGCTGGGACGCCGACAAATCCGCGTGGAAGTAGGGCCACGCGGCGATATGTGACCGGCTCGCCGTGCGCGCAGCTCAGACTCGCGCGAGCGCGTCAAGCCTTGCGCGAACATCATCAATCGCGGGCTTCGCGACGGGCCCAACACCGGGCATCGCCATCACCTTGTCGCACATCTGGTAGATCGAAGGCGTCACCACGACGATCAGTTTGGCGAGTGCGCTTCGTCCTTCCGGGGGAAGCTTGCCAGCTCGCGCGCTGACATCGTTCAACTGCGCTGTCGCCTCGTTGATCTTGGGCAGAGCCGCTTGAGCGGTAGCCACGTCTGTGACGCCTGATAGCGCGGACTTCAAGGTGTTGACGGACGAATCGACTTGGCTGGCCAAGTTCACCCCGTCGACGGTCAAATTCGCGGGTGCCACGCCTACGGTCCCGGTTGCGGGGCGCGTTGCAGCGGGTTGCTCGGCGACAGTCTGTTCACCCGGGCGTTGGACTGCGTACCAGACGAGACCGCCGAGCACGACAAGGCCAGCCAGCCAATAGGGCCACTGCGACATCGCGTTGCTTGGCGTGTAGCGTGTAGACGCCCCGGCGACGCGGCTCGCGGCCGCCGAAGCTCCGCTGCGCACGCTCTCCCCCGCCCTGTCGATGAGACCGGCAGCGCTCAGTTGATCGGCGAGACCCGATGGAAGCGCCGCAGCGATCTGGTCCTTTTGCGAGGCGAGGAGCGATGTCAGCCCGCTTGCCTCCATACCGACGCTGCGTTGATGCTGCCCCAACGCCCCGAGGACGACAGGACCAAGCATGCCGGTCAGCAACTTGGCGGAGCCCTCGCCGATCCCTGCGAATTTGGCGATGGCCTCAGATACCGTTTCCAGCGCCCGGCCGCCAAACAGGCCGGCCAGCGTGGCCGATCCGCTCTCCGCGAGCGCCGCCTGGCCAGGACCTGCCATCGCATTCTTCAGGCTTTCAAGCGCTCCGGGCTGCTGCTGCGACAATGCGCTGGACAACTGACGGGCGCCACCGGGGGTGGAGGCCACCTCGGCCAAGCTCGAAAGCAGCGCGGGGACGCCACCTCCTATCGCCTTTTGCACGATGTCTCGATCAAGCCCCAGAGAGGACGCGATCCTGGCGATCAGGTCAGGAGTCAGACATTGCATGACAACAGAGACGAGGTTCACAGCCATGGCGATCTCTCCATCGTTGCGAAGTGGTTGAGACAGGATGACTGAACAATCATCACGTCGCATGCCCACGTCAGAGATTTCGATTCCGGCTGTCAGGCGCGGGCAAAATATCGGGGCGAACCTGCAGATTTCCGTGCCTGCCAGCCGACTTTCCCACTGCGCGAGCATGTCCGCCCCAAAATTCGCACCTGTCTAATCACAATACGGAGAGCCTTGCAGGTTGATAGCCGCTCGCTCAGCAGCCTGACATGGAATTTTGCCAGCTCCATTTGGGATGGCCGGCTGCCAGGGCCGCGATCGAGGCGGCATCGCGACGCAGTTCATTCGGTCGATCGTTAAGGTTCGATTCAATTTCCGGGAACATCATCGCTTAGCCGAACGTGGGTCACGCCATGCAAGTCCACGAGCCGAGTACCCTTGGAAGCACCTGGTCGGGGAATGTGGCTGACGGCGAGTTGCCGGAGCAGCCGGCGCGCCTGTCGGATTTCTTGCACCAGAATCGCGATGACGTTCTGGTGGTACGAGGGCCATACGGCGATTGGGCGCGCACCATTGCGCTGCCCGCGATGGCACTGGTGGCAGCCTTTGGGTTGGGATGGGCCGGCGGTCTGAACTGGCCTGAGTTCGCAAGCACGCTCGGGCTCAGCTCAGTCGCCCAGAAAATCACGTCTTCGCCTCGAACCGCTGAAGCAAGACCAGGCGGCAGGATCGAAGGCACCAAAAAAACAACATCCACGTCAGATCTGCAGACAGCGGCACCCGCTGTCGTAGGAAGCATTCCCAAGCCTTTACCCGCGAGCACTCACCTGGCCGCGCGCGCCTCAAACCCGTTCGCCTCCCAGGCAAATGCGAGCCCCCCCGGCGCGGCGATGGCGAGGCCACCTTTGGCGCCGGCGCCGGAAACGAGACCGACCACCATATCGGGCTGGACGGTTGTCGATGTCCGGGACGGAACCGCTGTTCTCGACGGGCCTGACGGCATTCGGATGGCCGCGCGCGGCGACACGATTCCCGGGCTCGGGCGTGTCGAAACCATCGTGCGCTGGGGTAACCGCTGGATCGTCGGTACCGCCAACGGATTGATTGCGGCGCCTTAGTCCTAATTCGTGTTGAGCCGGAAGCGCAGCGTCTTCGAGCCGGTCAAGGTGACGAGGTCACCCTGACGGCGCCAGGTCGCGACGTCACCGAGCGCCGCAAGCAGATCGTCGTCGGCCTGCGTCCGGTCGGGCGGGCAGTTGCGGGTTTCCATCGCGCCGGGAACGAAGATGATGGTGTTGCCAGCCACCGAGAACTGGCCCTTGCCGCCCTTGCACCAGAGTTCCAGCACCACCTCGCCATTGTCGCCGATCTCAAGCGAAGGGATGCGCTTGGAGCCGGGCATGCGCGCGGCATCGAGCGATATTTCGAAGCCGAAGGGAAACTCCTCCTCGGCGCGCGCCGGACCTGCCGCAACCGTGGTCGCGAGCAGCGCCAGGGCGACGGCTGTTCTGGTGCAATTCCGTGGAACCATGAACTCTCTCTAAGATCAGCGATGCGCTCTTCTATTGGACGCATCTGACGATGGCCAAGCCGGCCATGGGGAGACGAGTTCGTAGCCCGGGTGGAGCGGAACGCGCAACCCGGGACATCTGTGTCAGTGTCCACGAGCGGACCCGGATTACGCTGGCGCTTCACCCGGGCTACGAGCCGGAGCGACTACTTCAGGACCATCTCCGTGAACGGGTAGACATAGGCCTGCAGTGTCACGAACAGGCCGACGAGGCAGGCCAGCACGATCGAGTGCAGGAACACGTAGCGCAGGATCGAGCCTTCATGGCCGTACCAGTTGGTCGCGGTCGAGGCGACCACGATCGATTGTGCGTCGATCATCTTGCCCATGACGCCGCCGGAGGAGTTGGCGGCGGCCATCAGGATCGGCGACAAGCCCAATTGCTCCGACGTGATCCTCTGCAGGTTGCCGAACAGCACGTTGGAGGCGGTGTCCGATCCGGTCAGCGCGACGCCCAACCAGCCGAGCAGCGTGCCGAAGAAGGGATAGAGCACGCCGGTTGCGGCGAAGGCCAGGCCGAGCGTGGCGTCGACACCGGACAGCCGCGTCAGCGTGCCGATCGCGAGCATCGCCGAGATCGTGATCAGCGAGATCGCGCACAGGCGGATGGTGCGGCCATATGCGGTGATCAGTTTCATCGGCGAGAAGCCCATCAAGAGACCCGAGATGATCGCCGCGATCAGCATGCCCGTGCCGGTGAAGGACAGCCAGGTGAAGCTGAACACGGCGCCTTCCGGCGTCGGCTTGGCGACAATCGGCGGCACCTTGTTGATGAGCTTGTCGAGCTCGGGCACCGGATAGTTCCAGACGAAATTGGCGTTCGCCCAGGCCTTGAACGCGCCGTTGCCCCAGATCAGCATCAGGATGCAGACGATGATCCACGGCAGAAGCGCGCTCCACAATTCGCCTTGTGTGAGCGGCGTCTTGTCCAGCGCCTTCGGCGCCGCCATGGTCGCGGCCGATTCATCGTGGCCGCGCAGCGCCGGCGACAGCCAGAGTTGCCGCGGCTGCCAGACGCGCAGGAACAGGATCAGGCAGCCCATCGAGATCAGCGAGGCGCCGATGTCGACGATCCAGGGATTGATGAAGTTCGAGATCACGAATTGCGGGACCGCGAAGGAGACGCCCGTGACCAGGATCGCTGGCCAGACATCCTTCATGCCCCGCCAGCCGGCGAACGCGCACACCACCCAGAACGGCACGATCAGCGAGAACAGCGGCAATTGCCGTCCGACCATCGCGCCAAGCACGTAAGGGTCAAGCCCGGTGACGGAGGCGAGACCCAGAATCGGCGTGCCCAGCGCGCCATAGGCGACCGGCGCGGTATTAGCGATCAGCGACAGGCCGGAAGCCGCAAGCGGCGAGAAGCCGAGCCCGATCAGGATCGCGCCCGTGATCGCAACCGGCGTGCCGAAACCGGAGGCGCCTTCGAAGAACGCGCCGAAGGCAAACGCGATCAGGAGCAGTTGCAAGCGCCGGTCCTCGGTGACGCCGCCGACCGCGCGCTTCAGGAGCTCGAATTTCCCGGTCGCCACCGTGATCTGGTAGAGGAAGATGACGTTCAGCACGATCCAGCCGATCGGGAAGAAGCCGGTCACCACCCCGAGCAAAGTGGCGCGGACCGACATGTTCACGGGCATGGTGAAGATGAAGATCGTGATCAGGTTGGTCACGATCACGGCGATGATGGCGGCGACATGCGCCTTCACTCTGCCGCTGGCGATCAGGACCAGCAGCGTGACCACGGGAACGGCGGCCGCGATCGTCGACAGCGCGGCGTTGCCGAGCGGGTTGTAGATTTGGTTCCACATTTTTGTTGTTCCTCCCCAAGGTTCCCGGTGGCGGCTTCCCGCCGGCGGCTTGCGTCGGCTCGCCGCGGGCATGGACCCGGCGCACCGGGTGCAATCGAGTCGGCACAGCCGAAACGCTCACAACCTCGCGAAATCAGAAAGTCCGCCGCCCCGCGTCGCGCTGCCATGCTAGGGTTAACTATCATGCTGCGACAAGTGGACGCTGACCGAGGAACCCACGACTTTAGTCTGAAGGTTCCCTGATTGTCCCGTTTTTTCAAGCCTTTGTAGGCGGTCCCCCGGAGACGCTAATCTGTGAACAACATTCGTTCGACGCTCGCGACGGTGTGGCGCATTGCAGCGCCTTATTTCAACTCCGAAGACAAATGGGCCGGCCGCGGCCTGCTTGCCGCGGTCATCGCGATCGAGCTGGCGCTGGTCGCCAACGATGTGCTGCTGAACCAGTGGCGCAATCGTTTCTACAACGCGCTGCAGGAGCGGGACTGGGACGGCTTCGTCCGCGAGCTCATCGTGTTCTGCGTGCTGGCCGCGGTCCTCACCGTGCTGTCGATCTATCAGCTCTATCTCAACCAGTGGCTTCAGATCCGCTGGCGCCGCTGGATGACGAGCAAATATCTCGGCGAATGGCTGCACGATGCCAACCACTACCGCATGCAGCTTCACGGCGATGCCGCCGACAACCCGGACCAGCGCATCAGCGACGACATCAAGATGTTCGTTAGTCAGACGCTGGGGCTCGGTATCGGGCTGTTGAGCTCGATCGTGACGCTGGCATCCTTCGTCGTAATTCTCTGGGGCCTGTCTGCGGCGGCGCCGTTGCATCTGTTCGGCAGCGACGTCTCGTTCCCCGGCTATCTGGTGTGGGGGGCGCTGGTCTACGCCATCTTCGGCACGGCCTTGACGCAGTGGATCGGCTCGCCGCTGGTGCGACTCGATTTCGATCAGCAGCGGCTGGAAGCCGATTTCCGTTTCAACCTGGTGCGGGTTCGCGAGAACTCCGAACAGATCGCGCTACTCAAGGGCGATCGCGCCGAATGCGAGCAGCTATCGACGCGCTTCGGCCACGTGGTCTCCAACTGGTACGGCATCATGAGCCGGACCAAGCGGCTGACGGCGTTCACGCAGAGCTACTCGCAGGCCGCCGTGGTGTTTCCCGTCATCCTGTCCGCGCCGGCCTATTTCGCCAGCAAGATCCAGCTCGGAACCGTGATGCAGATCATGGAAGCGTTCGGCAAGGTGCAGGATGCGCTGTCGTTCTTCATATCGGTCTATCGCACCATGGCGGAATGGCGCGCAGTGGTCGCCCGTCTCGATGGCTTCGAGCGGTCGATTGCGAAGGCAGAGAGGCTCGCTACCGACCCCGCCGCGGTCAAAGCGGCGCCCGCGGCGAGCGATGCGATCGCGCTGCAAGAGCTTCTCGTGAAACTACCCAATGGCGCGCCGCTGGTCTCAGCGACCGGGCTCAAGCTTCGGCCCGGCGAACGCACGCTGGTGACCGGGCCGTCCGGCGCGGGCAAGTCGACGCTGTTCCGAGCGGTCGCCGGCATCTGGCCGTTCGGCAGCGGCTCGATCCTCATTCCCGAGCACGCCTCGCTGATGATGCTGCCGCAAAAGCCCTATTTCCCGATCGGCTCGCTGCACGCGGCGATCGTCTATCCCGCCGAAGCCGAAAAGTTCAGCGCCGACAGGATCAGGGAAGCGCTCGCCCAGATCGGCCTGCCGCAGCTCGCTTCACGGCTGGAGGAAGAGGGACACTGGAACAGGATGCTGTCGCTCGGCGAGCAGCAGCGCCTGGGGCTGGCGCGCGCGCTCTTGCATGCGCCCGACTACCTGTTCCTCGACGAGGCGACGGCCTCGCTCGACGAGCCTTCGGAAGCTGCCCTCTATCGTTTGCTGATGGAGGAATTGCCCACCACCACGATCGTCTCGATCGGTCACCGCTCGACGCTGGCGGAATTCCATCAGCGCAATATCGCGCTGGTCCGCGATGGCGACCGGTTCGGGTTGCGCGATACCGCCAAGGTCGCCGCGTCGTCTTAAAGCGGGATACGCACGTCGTGCGTAGCCCGGGTGGAGCGGAACGCGCAACCCTGGACACCTGCATCAGCGTCTACCGGCGGTCCCGGGTTACGCTGGCGCTCCACCGGGCTACGGCGCTCAACGACGCAGTCGGCCCTGCTCGCGCAGCACGCGCCACCGCCGCAAATGAAAAGGGCGGCGGATCGCTCCGCCGCCCCCTTGATCCACGCGTGTGAAACTTACTTCAGGTTCGAGATCGCGGTCAGGTCAGCCGAGAGCTTGGCGATGCCCGTCGCGCCGCACCAGTTGGAGCTGAAGCCACCCGGGTTGATCGGCGTGAAGCTGCCGTCGAAGCGGGCGGTGTAGTCGCTGGTGAAGGCGTTGCAATCACCCTTCGAGAGGTTGGTGTCGGTGTAACGCAGGTCCAGCGTGAACACCTTGTAGGTGAAGCCGATGCCGATATTCCAGGTGTTGTAGCTCGGCTCCGGGATACCACCGGGGAACGGTCCGCCGCCAAGCGGGCTGGCAACGGTGGTGCCATAGAAGGAGTCGGAGGTGCCAAGCCACTGCCGACCGAACTCACCCGAGACATACATGCCGATGCCGGTAGAACCGAAGATGGTCGAGGGCGCGGTCCACTTCGCCGTGACCGACGCGTAGTTGCCCCAGGCGCCGAGGTTCAGGAAGTTCGGCGAGTAGTACTCGTTAAAGCCAACCGCCCACTGGTCGTTGATGTTGATGTTGAGCTTGGCGTAGCCTTCATAGAAGCTCGCGCTCTTCTTGGCGAAGTTGCCGTTGATCGGCAGGCCGCCCGTGATCGGGTCAGAGTTGCCGAACGGGCTGGCGGCGCAGCTCGAATCCGAGCCCGGAATGCCGGAGCCCGGGATCGCGGCGGAGTTGAAGCACGAGCCGCCCGGATACAGGTAACCCCAGACACCGAAGTCGAAGGCGAAGATGCCGAAGGTCGGGCGGATACCGCCGTAGATGTCGATCTCGGCAGCGGCGCGGTTCGGGAAGGAGATGCTCTCGCCGGCGGCGCCGATGTAGAGCTGCAGGTCCTTGGTCACGTTGTAGCGCGGCTCGAAATAAGCGGCGACCGAAGGCTTGTGGTTCGACTGGGTGATGCCGCGGAACACGTAGTCGCTCATCAGCGCTGAGCCGAAGGCGAAATCCCAGGGTTCGAATGGGGGCGGCGGCGGCGCCTTAACGGCTTTCACGGCCATGTCGGCGGCCATTGCCGAGCTTGAGAACATTGCCAGCGCCGTTGCTAACAAAGCCAGTTTCTTCATGAAAGGATCCCCACACGTTCAAGAAAACAGTCCAGCTCCTCCGGCCCCCCGGGGCGAGCGATCTCCGACTGCGACCAAATTCCGCAGGCAATCTGGAACGCGATGCCCCTTGTGTTGAAGCAAAAAAGACGAGCATGTGCCGACTTTTTAGGCGTTCCGTCCTTTTTGAGAGAGGTTGTTGGCGGGTGTTGCAATCTCACAACAACTTTACCGACTTCCGTGCCTTGTGAAGTAAATCCGCACCTCTCCTACGTGGCGGAGTGAGTCTCTGCTGCAGCGGTCCGAGTCCAGGCGCCGCCGAATCATCGAGCCGTGTCGCCCCACAATCAGTGCTCCGGAAAGCGAAAGAGCCGCAGCGGTGAAGGCTGCGGCTCTCGCGTCAGGTGCTGCCTGGTTGCGTCAGGACGGACTAGAGGAGTCCTCCGAGCCTTCCGACCTCTCCGAAGGGCTGGGGGTAGCCCAGCTCGGACCGAGTTCGGGCTCCGGCGCGGGAGTGGGGGCAGCGACCGGTGCCGCCGGCTTGGGAGCTGCAGCCTTCTTTGCCGCGCTCTTCTTGGCGGCCTTCTTCGGCGCGGCCTTCTTTGGCGCGGCCTTCTTGGCGACTTTTTTCACGGCCTTCTTTGCCGACTTCTTCGCGGATTTCTTGGCAGCCTTCTTGGCAGATTTCTTCGCGGTTCTCTTGGCGACCTTCTTCGCGGACTTCTTCTTGGCCGCTACCGCCTTCTTAGCCTTCTTGGCCTTTTTCCCCTTCTTACCCTTCTTCGCTTTAGCCATCGTGATCCTCCTGTTGCCGCTGATTCAGTCTATCGAGCGCTTCGAATAGTCCGCTTGCCCGGATCGGGATCGTGCTTGTTCGAAGCACCTCCCGCCCCGTCCTTTGTCGCGCATGGCCTCCGCGCAAACGCGTGCGCCTGTCGTGGAGAAAACCGCTACCCACGTCGCCCCAACACGGCCCCCGGGTCCGGTTCATGCGCGATAGGCAATCGATCAATTCACCCCTGGCCGAGGACCTCCTGTCGCCCAATCGAGAAGCTCAATCGTGTGCACCACAGGAACTGACGTACCGCCGGCAATCTGAACCATGCAGCCAATATTGCCCGCAGCAATCATGTCCGGCTTGATTGTCGCGAGGTTGGCGAGCTTCCGATCGCGCAACCTCATCGCAATGTCGGGCTGGAGAATGTTGTAGGTCCCCGCCGAACCGCAACACAAATGGCTCTCCGGCACATCTTTCACCACGAATCCATTCTTGGAAAGCAATTCTTTCGGAAGGCCTGTGATTTTCTGCCCGTGCTGCAGCGAACAAGCAGAGTGATAGGCGACGGTGATCTCGTCTTCGAGGCGCGGCGGATCGAGCTCGATGCCGGCCAGATATTCGGTGATGTCCTTTGCCAGCGCGGAGACCTTTGCGGCGGGAGCAGCGAATTCGCGGTCCTCGCGCAGCATGAAACCATAGTCCTTGATCACGGTGCCGCAGCCTGACGTGGTCACCAGGACGGCGTCGAGGCCGCGCTGTTCCGCCTCATTCCGCCATGCCGTGACGTTGGCGCGAGCGCGGGCGAGCGCATCGCCGTCCTGCCCGAGGTGATGGGTCAACGCGCCGCAGCATTGCTCATCCTTGACCAGCACCACCTCGACCCCGTGGCGGGTCAGCACGTTGATGGCGGCCTTGTTGATACGCGGAGCCAGCACCTGCTGGGCGCAGCCCTGCAACAGCGCGACCCGTCCCCGCCGTGTCCCAACCGCCGGGAACACACTTCCCGCCGACGGACCCGCCGGCGGCAGGTGGGATGGCGCCAGCGCCAGCATCGCCTTGATTCGCCGGAGCAGGCCTGGAGTGGCGTCAGCCCTTGGCGTCGGCAACAGTGCCGCGAACGGCCGGGCCAAGCGGGCCAGCACCATGCTGGTGCGGAAGGCGCCGGGTCGCGGCAGCACGAAGCCGAGCACGGAACGCAGCAGCCGCTCGGTGAACGGCCTCTGATAGTCTCGCTCGATCCTGACCCGGGCCTGGTCGACGAGGTGCATGTAATGCACGCCGGACGGACAGGTGGTCATGCAGGCGAGGCAAGAGAGGCAGCGGTCGATATGCTTGACCACCTCCGCCGTCGGCGGCTTGTCCTTTTCCAGCATCTCCTTGATCAGGTAGATGCGGCCGCGCGGACTATCGAGCTCGTCGCCGAGCAGCACATAGGTCGGACAGGTCGCGGTGCAGAAGCCGCAATGGACACAGGCGCGCAGGATCTTGTCGGCCTCGGCAATATCGGGATCGGCGAGTTGGGCGAGTGAGAATTCGGTCTTCATGATGCAGTCCCCCGCGTCAGCCGGCCGCGGTTGAGGATGTTCCTGGGGTCAAAGCTCTGGCGGACACGCTCGCTGAGATCGGCGAGCCCGCGGGGCTGCGGATGGAACACGTCGACGGCACGCCGCACCTCCTCGGAGGCACGGATCAGGGTGGCGTGGCCGCCGGCAGCCTCGACGCGGCCCCTGACCTGCGCGGCCTGCGCGTCCACCTTGGGCGGCACCGCCGCCCAGATCAATCCGCCGCCCCAATCGTAGACGACATCGCCGCCGGTCTCCCGCGCCAGTGCCTGCCCGAGCGCGCCGCCCGAGGCCGGGGGACAGACGATCCGCCATACCGGCCAGGCGCCGAGCGCGCCAGCCGCCGCGAACGGCGCAACGTCGCGCAGCGCGCTCCAGATCGAGAGCGAGGCGACGTCCTCGATGGTCTCGACCGCGCCGTAGGAGGCGAGCGTCTTGGCGAGGTGGGCCGCACGATGCGCGGCCGATGCCGCAATCCCCTCGAGCCGCAACAGCGTAACGGCCTGCTCCGGCGCCCCCAGAGCAACGAGCGCAGCGTCGGTCGGACGGAACGCCGAATTGGGCAGATGCGCCGCCCCGGAGACATCGAAGGGCGAGCCGAGCGCCGCGGTCATGGCGCGGCCTGCGGTGACGTCGTCGAGACCGCGCAGGATGAGCGTGCGTTCGGCTTCCGGCTTCGGCATCACCTTCAGCGTCACCTCGGTCATCACCGCGAGCGTGCCCCAGGAACCGCTGAGCAATTTGCAGAGGTCGTAGCCGGTGACGTTCTTCACGACCTTGCCGCCGGTCTTGAAGCTGTCGCCAAAGCCGGAGACGGCATGGGCGCCGAGCAGGTGGTCGCGGACGCCGCCGGACTTGATCCGGCGCGGCCCGGCGAGCCCCGCCCCGATCATGCCGCCGATGGTGCCGCTCCCCTTCATGCCGAGCAGCACCGAGGTATCGACCGGCTCGAAGGCGAATTGCTGGTTCTTGGCATCGATCAGCGACTGCACGTCGGCAAGCGGCGCGCCGGCTTGCACAGTGATGATCAGCTCGTTCGGCTCATAGGAGACGACCGCATTCAGCGCGGAGAGATCGACCACCGCGTTGGTCGCCATCGGATGGCCGATTTCTCGCCTGGAACCGTGGCCGATGATCTCGAGCGGCTGCTCGGCGGCGATCGCCGCCCGCACCACCTGCTCGACGTCTTCAGCATCTCGTACCTTCCTGATGTCCACGCCTATCGTCCTGCCTTTCCACCGCAGCCGCTACCGTTCCCGCCATCCCTTCTATAGGCATCGATGCCGGACACAAGGGTACCGTGGCGGAAGATGGCGCTTCCCCAGTCGCCCGCCCGCGATCCATTCGGTACGCGATCCCGGCGCCTCCATATGCAGATATACTTCGATCAATATCGAAGTGATTTCGGTCATAATTCGTCCTGTATCGAATTATCATCGGCAGCCGCGGATGTAGGAAGCGGCTTCCACGCAACCCAATCAAAGGAGCAATGGTTATGGGTCAATATGCAATCGACAAGACCGTGAAAGAGGCCGTCGATGGCAGCGGCTTGCTGGTGGTCGCGCAATGGGAGGCGAAGGAAGGTCAGGCCGACCGGATCGCCGATATCCTGTCGCGCTTCCTGCCCGAGGCACAGAGCGAGCCTGGTGCAAAGCTGTTCCTGATCTCGCGCGCCAAGGACAACCCGGCGCAGTTCCTGTTCTACGAACTGTTCCGCGACGAAGCCGCCTTCAAGGCGCATCAGGACAGCGCGCATTTCAAGACCTACATCGCCGGCGAAGCGCTGCCGCTATTGGCAAAACGCGAACGCCTGCAATACACGCTGCTGTGACAGTCGATAGTCGCGTGTCGCGGTGCCAATTACTGCGCCCTCTCCCCTTGCGGGAGAGGGCTACTCCGGCGCGGGCAACGTACTCACTAGGGTGAGGGGTCTCTCTCCACGAACACCTGCGCACGTGGAGAGAACCCCTTGTATCTGCACGGGCATGATTTGTGCGATGGAAGCGATTTAGCGTCTTGGCCGGTGGCCACCGG
>NZ_JAQMIL010000048.1:0-74393 GCF_029990105.1 Bradyrhizobium sp. Arg237L
CGAATCGTTCCATCCAAAGCTTGAATCACAGCCAAGCACGAATGAGAATCCTGAATCCCAACAGACCCTAGTGCAGCAGCCTGTACTGGATGATGTAGGCGGCGGCGCCGGCGAGATAGCCGAGCAAGGCAAGGCCGCTGATGCGTCGGACGTACCAGAAGAACTGGATCTTCTCCAAGCCCATCGCGGCAACGCCTGCCGCCGAGCCGATGATCAGGATCGATCCACCGGTGCCGGCGCAGTAAGCGATGAACTCCCACAGGAAACTGTCGGCCGGATACTGCGTCAGGCTGTACATGCCCATCGTCGCCGCCACCAGCGGCACGTTATCGACGACGGCGCTGACCAACCCGAGCGCAATGACAATGATGTCCTGGCGCCCGATCTTCGCCGCCAGCCAGTTGGCCAGCATCTCGAGAACGTGAGTGTGCTCGAGCGCCGCGACCGCCAGCAGGATCCCCACGAAGAAGACGATCGAGCTCATGTCGATCCGCGTCAGCGCGTGGACCAGGGTGAGATGTCGCTTTTCGTCTTCCTCCTTGTGCCGATGGATCAATTCACCGACCATCCAGAGGATGCCGAGGCCGAACAGGATGCCCATGAACGGCGGCAGGTGCGTCGCGGTCTTGAACACGGGCACCGCGATCAGGGTACCGAGGCCGAGATAGAACATCATATTGCGCTCGAAGATGCTGGTTGCCGAGCTTTCGCGGTCCTGCTCACGGAGCGCCGGGATCTCCTTGCCTCTTAACAGGTAGCCGACGACGAGGAGGGGCACGACCAGGTTGATCAGCGAGGCCAGGAAAACCCCTTCGATGATCGAGAGCGGCGTGATCTGTCCGCCGATCCACAGCATCGTGGTGGTCACGTCGCCGATCGCCGACCAGGCGCCGCCGGCATTGGCCGCGATCACGATCACGGACGCGAAGAACAGCCGGTCGCTCGCGCTGTCGAGCAGCTTGCGCATCAGCGATATCATCACGATCGTGGTCGTCAGGTTGTCCAGGATCGCGCTTAGGAAAAAGGTCACGAAACCGATCAGCCACATCAGGGTGACTTGCTTCCTGGTGCGGATCAGCGAGGTGATGACCTCAAAGCCGTTGTGGGCATCGATCACCTCGACGATCGTCATCGCGCCGATCAGGAAGAAGACGATCTGGGCGGTCGCGGAGACGGACTCGTTGAGCTGCTTGTCGATCAGCCCCGGGTCTCCGCTCGCGACGGCATAGACCGTCCAGAGCATTCCCGCGCCGAGCAAGGCCGAGGCCGACTTGTTGATGCCGATCGGATGCTCCAGCGCAATCGCGGCGTAAGCGATGACGAAAATCGCGATGATTGCGGCTAGCAAAACCTGCCCCTGTGAACCCGCAAGGCCGAAAGCAGTTCTTGATCAATTCTTGGGCTGTCCGAAATCCAGCGGCGGCAGCTCGATCTCCGGAACCTCGATCTTGACGGAGTTCGGATCGACGGTCGAAATGGAGCCCTTGTAGTGCATCACCATCGACGGGAACAGGATGACCAGCCCGACCATGATGATCTGGATCACGACGAACGGCACCGCCCCCCAATAGATCTGGCCCGTCGTCACCGGCTCCATGCGCTTGCCGGTGACGCGATCGATAAAGGATTCCTTCGGAGCCACCGAGCGCAGATAGAACAGGGCGAAGCCGAACGGCGGATGCATGAACGAGGTCTGCATGTTGACGCCGAGGATCACGCCGAACCAGATCAGGTCGATGCCGAGCTTCTCGGCCGCGGGCCCGAGCAGCGGGATCACGATGAAGGCGAGTTCGAAGAAATCGAGGAAGAAGGCGAGGACGAAGACGATCGCATTGACGACGATCAGGAAGCCGACCTGGCCGCCGGGAAGCGAGGTCAGGAGATGCTCGACCCATACATGGCCGTTGACGCCATAGAAGGTCAGCGAGAAGACGCGGGCGCCGACAAGGATGAATACCACGAAGGCCGACAGTTTCGCAGTCGATTCCACAGCCTGCCGGATCAGATCCCAGCTCAGCCGGCGCTTGGTGGCGCCGAGAATGATCGCGCCCGCGGCGCCCATAGCGCCGCCTTCGGTCGGCGTGGCAAGGCCGATGAAGATGGTGCCGAGCACCAGGAAGATCAGGAACAGTGGCGGCACCATTACGAACGTGGTTTGCTGTGCCATCGCCGAGAGGAAGCGGAAGCCTGTGAGCTTGTCGATGATCCAGTTAAGGACGGCGACGAAGAACGCGAACAGGATGCCGAAGAGCATGCTGAGCACGACGTAGTCGGCGCCGCTTACGGCGGAGCCCCGCATCATGAACCAACCGAACACGGAGCTCGCAATGAACAGCGCGCCGAGCGACCACAGCCCGCGGCTGCCATTCTTTTCGCGGAAGCCGATGGCTTCTGGAGGAAGGCCGGGTACCGCCTTGGGGAACAGCAGCGTGACCAGGAAGGCGTAGCCGGCATAAAGGCCGGCAAGCACGAGGCCCGGAATGAACGCGCCTTCGTACATGTCGCCGACCGACTTGCCGAGCTGGTCGGCCATCACGATCAGCACCAGGGAAGGCGGAATGATCTGGGCCAGGGTGCCGGAAGCGGCGATGATGCCGGTGGCCATGCGACGGTCGTAGCCGTAGCGGAGCATGATCGGCAGCGAGATCAGGCCCATCGAGATCACGGATGCGGCGACGACGCCGGTCGTGGCGGCGAGCAGCGCGCCGACGAAAACGACGGCGTAGGCGAGGCCGCCGCGAATGGTGCCGAACAGTTGGCCGATGGTGTCGAGCAGATCCTCGGCCATGCCGGAGCGTTCGAGGACAAGCCCCATGAAGGTGAAGAAGGGGATCGCCAATAGCGTGTCGTTGTTCATCACCCCGTAGACGCGTTCGGGCAGCGCCTGCAGGAAGTCGGGGTGGAATTGTCCAAGCTCGATTCCAACGACGGCGAAGATCAGCCCGACGGCGCCGAGCGAAAACGCGGCGGGATAGCCGAGCAGAAGCGTGATAACCAGCGCCGCGAACATGATCGGCGCCATATTGTCGATAAGAAAAGCTGTCATCCAAATTTCCCCGCGATCGCCTGCGATCAGCGCTTTTCGATCGCCTCAACGAGGTGTTCGACTTCGGCCTCGATGGCATTCACCTGCGTGTCGTGCGGATCCGGAATGAGGCCGCGCATCACGGCGATGCGCTTGATCAGTTCGGATATTCCCTGGACAAATAGATAAGCGAATCCGATGACGATCAGCGACTTGGCCGGCCATTGCGGCAGACCGCCGGCATTGCCGGATTGCTCGTTGAGCTCGTAGGACCGCACGAAGAACGGGCCGCCGGTGATGATCATGACGATGCAGAGCGGCAGCAGGAAGAACGCGTGACCGATGACGTCGATGATGTTGCGTACCTTCTTGGGCAGCGCGTTGTTGACGATATCGATTCGGATGTGTTCGTTGTCGAGCAAGGTCCAGGGGGCGCACAACAGGAATACGACGCTGAACAACACCCATTGAAGCTCAAGCCAGGAGTTGGACGACATATCGAGCGTCTTGCGGACGATGGCGTTGACAGCCGAGATGATGACCGCGACCAGGATCAGCCATGCCAGGCGCTTGCCGGTCCAGCGTGTGAACGCGTCAATGCCACGGCTCAATTTCAAGAGCGATTGCAACCGATGATCCTCCCCGCTTCGGACCCCTGCCGTCTTGACTGCGCCCACCGGGCGCAGTGGCTTATCCAGCCAAGCTAGCATGAAGCCCGCCGCACCAAACCAGCGGGCAGAGCCGGCGTCAATCGGAAGTTTGTTGATATTGAAGGGGAATTGGCGGTGCGGTAGGCCGAGCGCCCGTCCTGCGCCAGCCACTTTTAGCAAAGGGGGATTCGAGAAAGAACTTGGCCGGATCGGTCCGACCGTCCGGTTATTGCTTCGGTGTAGGACTGAATTCCAGCGGCGGCAGGTCGATCTGCGGCACCTCGATCTTCACCTTGTTCAGGTCGACGTCGAGGGGCTCGTGAGCAGGGCCGTCACCGTGATCGGGAAGGCGATCACCAGCGCGACCATGATCGCCTGCAATCCGATCCAGGGCATCGCGCCCTAATAGAAGTCGGAGCTCTTCACTTCCTTCGGCGCTACGCCGCGCAAGTAGAACAGCGCGAATCCGAACGGCGGGTGCAGGAACGACGTCTGCATGTTCGCGCAGAGCATGACGCCGAACCAGATCAGCGCCGCGTCGGGGCCGACGACCGGCGCCAGGATCTTCTGCGCGACCGGCGCGATCATCGGCAGGATGACGAAAGCGATCTCGAAGAAGTCGAGGAAGAAGGCCAGGAAGAAAATGAAGAGGTTGATGAAGATCAGGAAGCCCCAGACGCCGCCGAGCAGCGATGTCAGATGGTGCTCGAGCCAGACGTCGCCGGAGACGCCGAGGCACACGACCGAGAAGCAGGTCGAGCCGATCAGAATGAAGGTGACCATGCAGGTGATGCGCATGATCGTCTCATAGCCCTGCTTGATCAGGTCGCGCAGGTCGGGAATGCGCACCGCCTCGAGGCAGATCCAGACCACCGCAAGGTAGGTGATGGCGAACATGATCTTGAAGATCAGGTTCTCGCTGTAGAGGATCGCGACGATGGTGCCGATGCCAGCGGCAACGACGCCGGCTTCGGTCGGCGTCGCAAGCCCCATCATCATGGTGCCGAGCACGACGAAGATCAGCACCGCCGACGGGATGAGGCCGAGCAGGCACTTCTTCCACAATGCCCAGCCGGTCAGCGTGCGCGCTTCCTTCGGCACTGCCGGCACGTGGCTCGGCTTGATGATGCCAAGCAGGAAGGTGTAGCCGGCGAACAGCAGGATCTGGAAGATCGACGGCCCCCCAGGCGCCGAGATACATGTCGCCGACCGATTTGCCGAGCTGGTCGGCAAGCACGATCAGAGGAATCCGAACGAAAGCCCGACTGCGGCCAGCGTGAACGCCACGGGGTAGTGAAAGCTGCCAGTCCATTTCAGCGCGGATTGATAGCGTCAATCGGAAAATGGGCAAATTGACGCGGGGACCAAGCCGCTGCGTGGGCTTGGTGAATCGCGGAGCGATTGGCGCTTGGAGGAGGCCGGTCGGGGCGAGGTGAGGGCGGCGGCCTCAGCCGCCGGTGACGCTCATATGCCGGCTGACGCTGGGGCGGTTGTGGCGGCGGTCGATGATGAAATCATGCCCCTTCGGCTTCAAGCCGATGGCGCGGTCGATCGCGGCGGACAACAGCTCGTTGTCTGTCGACGCCCGCAGCGGTTTGCGCAAATCGGAGGCATCCTCGTGGCCCAGGCAGGTGTGCAGCGTGCCGGTGCAGGTGATGCGCACGCGGTTGCAGGATTCGCAGAAATTGTGGGTCATCGGCGTGATGAGGCCGAGCTTGCCGCCGGTCTCGCTGACCCGGACATAGCGGGCAGGGCCGCCGGTGCTCTCGTCGAGATCGGTCAGCGTGAACTGCTTTTCCAGCCGGGCGCGGACAAGCGATAGCGGCACATACTGATCGATACGGCCGGCGCCGATGTCGCCCATCGGCATCACCTCGATCAAGGTCAGCGCCATGCCCTTGCCGTGCGCCCACTCCATCAGCGAGGGGATCTCGTCCTCGTTCATATTCTTCAACGCCACCGCGTTGATCTTGACCGCAAGCCCTGCGGCCCGTGCCGCCTCGATGCCGGCCAGCACCTTGTCGATGTCGCCCCAGCGGGTGATGGCGCGGAATTTGTCGGCATCGAGCGTGTCGAGCGAGACGTTGATGCGGCGCACGCCGCAATCGGCGAGTTCGCCGGCGAAGCGCGCGAGCTGCGAGGCGTTGGTGGTCAGCGTCAATTCATCGAGCGCGCCGCTCGCAAGATGCCGCGACAGCGAGCGCACCAGCGTCATCACGTTGCGCCGCACCAGGGGCTCGCCGCCGGTGAGGCGGAGCTTGCGCACGCCCTTGGCGATGAAGGCCGAGCAGAGCCGGTCGAGCTCTTCCAGTGTCAGGAGATCGGCTTTCGGCAGAAAGGTCATGTCTTCCGACATGCAGTAGAAGCAGCGCAAGTCACAGCGGTCGGTGACGGAGACGCGCAGGTAGCGGATCGTCCGGCCGAACGGATCGGTCATCGGACGGAACAGGGATTCGGATGGAGGAAGCGAAATCGCGCTCATTCACACGCCTTGCCAACGCCTTGCTCGACGGAGCCGGACGAAAAGGAAGTGACGCTCCGCCAGCACAATCTAGGCAGCTTGTTACCGTCCGACAATGCGCTCCGTCAAACAGTGCAGTGCGAACGTGCAAATCAGCGCTGCACCGGCGCGTTCGGGTCGGGGAAGGCCGAGCCATTGGCCGCGGCGGCCGGTTCGGCCGCAGGTGCTGCCGCAGCGGCTGGCTTCGGCCGCTTCGGCCGCGGCTTGCGCGCCCTGGGCGGCGGAGCCGTGGGCTTCAGTTCCGCAACCACGGGATTTGGATCGACGACGGTCGATGCCGCAGTGGTGAGGTCGCCGGGGTTGCGGACCACCGTGACCGGAACCGTGGCCGATTCATACTTCGGCAGGTTGAAGGTGACGGAGAAGCCGCTGTCGGGCGCTGCCACCGAGACGGTGCAGGGCGTTTTGCAGCCCGGTCCGACCGAGGTCACCGCATCCGCGCCCGGAGGCGTCGATTCGAGCTGAACCTGGACCGGCGCAGGCGCCGACTTGAACGAATCCCAAGAAAAAGACGAACAGCCCGCCAGGCTTGCCCCGGCGACGGCAATCGCGATGACACGACGCATAATTGATCCACCTAACTGTGGCTGAGAGCCACAATCCCCGGGCGGACCATAGGAGGGTGGGCACTGCGGCGCAACGGCGCAGGGCGAATTCGCTAGGCGATGGTTAATAAGGACGCGTGGCGTTGCAAAAAAGCAACGTTAGCTCAGTAGGTTACGAGATATTCACGGTCTTGGCGAGGCTGTCGACAGCCGCCGGCAGCTCCCGCATATGGCCGATCAGCCGATCCGGCTTCAATTCGGCGATAGGTATCTCGGTATAGCCGAATTCAACCCCAATCACCGGGATACCGGCTCGTCGGGCGACCCCGACATCCGGCCCGCCATCGCCGACCATGATTGCGGAGGATAACTGTCCCTCCGCCCGCGCCACCGTTTGCCGGAGGATCGCCGGATCCGGTTTCGAGATCCCAAAGGTGTCAGCCCCGCAGATCGCCGCAAACCGGCCGCTCAGGCCGAGCTGATCGAGCAGGAGCTTTGACAGGAATTCGAGCTTGTTGGTGCAGACCGCGAAGCGGAACCCCTGCACGGCGAGCTCGTCCAGCGCGGTTTCCAGGCCTTCGAACGGGCGCGATTCGTTGGCGATATGGGCGGCGTAATAGTCGATGAAATCCTTGGTCAGCCGGCTGATGTCGTCGGTGCTAGCGTGGCGGCCCTCGAGCTCGAGCGCGCGCTCGATCAATCTGCGTGCGCCGCCGCCGATCATGGTCCGCGCCGATTGCAGCGGCACCGGGGCCAAGCCCTCGCGGTCCAGCACGTAATTGAGCGCGCTGATCAGGTCGGGCGCGGTATCGACGAGGGTACCGTCGAGATCGAAAACGACAATGCCGGGAGAGTTCATCCTCCTTTGGCTATCGTTTCCGGCGCCGTCATGCAAGAGAAGAGGGCGGACTTCGCTGTGAGCGTGATGGGAGGGCGTTCCATGCGTGAACTTGCCGGCAGAACAGCCTTTGTCACGGGAGGGGCCAGCGGCATCGGCCTTGCGCTCAGTCGTGCGTTCGCAGAGGCCGGCATGAAGGTGATGCTCGCCGATATCGAGGCGGACGCGCTGGAGCGCGCCGTCAAAAGTCTGGCTGAGTTTGGCCCGAGCATCAGAGGCACGATCTGCGATGTCGCCGATCCCGCAAGCGTCGAGGACGCCGCGGGCGCCACGTTCGATGCCTTCGGCAATGTCCACATTCTCTGCAACAATGCCGGCGTCGCCGCCGGCGGCGGCATCGACACTATCTCGCTCGAGAGCTGGCGCTGGGTGATCGATGTCAATCTGATGGGCGTCGTGCATGGCATCGCAAGCTTCCTGCCGCATATGCGCAAGCACGGCGAGGGCGGACACATCGTCAACACCGCCTCGATGGCCGGGATGAACGGGGGGCTCGGCTTCAGCCCTTACTCGGCGACGAAATTCGCGGTCGTCAGCATGTCGGAAGGACTGGCCCTGCGGCTCAAGCCGCTTGGTATCGGCGTCAGCGTGCTGTGCCCGAGCTTCGTGCGGACCCGGATCGGCGAGAGCGGACGTAACCGCCCTCCGCGCTACGGTTCGTCACCCGCGCTTGATCCCGCGAGCCCGGCGGCCGCCATGGTCGCGGAGATCGCGCGGCAATTGGAGGCGGGCATCGATCCGGCCGATGTTGCCGCACGCGTGCTTGCCGCCATACGGGAAGATCGCCTCTATGTATTTACCCATCCCGGCATGCGGGCCGAGGTCGAGGCACGGTTTGCCGCGATCCTGGCCGCGATGGACGAGGTCTCAAGTTAATCTTTCGGTTGAGGACGAAGCATCTCGTCGCCGGAAGAAAGCGTGGAAAAACAGCACGCTGGCGGTCGATTCTGATCGAATATTAAAACTGCATTCCGCCGCCGTATAAGGCGCTATTGGCGCTGTCCCTGCGCGCAAAAGGCGGCTAGATATGCGCCGCCGGAGCGGGGATGGGGCCGCTCCCAAGCCTTACGAACTGATCCCGCGAACTAGCCCCGAGAACAAGTCCTGGGAAATCGTCGCACGTGGACATGGACGGATTGAAACGACAGGCCGCTGCGCGCGCCCTGCAAGAAGTGCGCGACGGCATGAAGCTCGGGCTCGGCACCGGGTCGACCGCCAAGCATTTCGTCGACCTGCTCGGCGAGAAGGTGCGGGCCGGCATGAAGGTCGTGGGCGTGCCGACCTCGGAGGCGACCCGCGCGCAGGCGGAAGCCTGCGGCATTGCGCTCGCCACGCTGGACGAGATCGACCATCTCGATCTCACGGTCGACGGCGCCGACGAAGTCGATCCCGCGCTCAACCTGATCAAGGGCGGCGGTGGCGCGCTGCTCCGCGAGAAGATCGTGGCGGCCGCATCCGATCGCATGGTCGTGATCGCCGATGAGAGCAAATGGGTCGATCCGCTCGGCCGTTTCCCGCTGCCGATCGAGGTGATCCCATTTGGGCTCGCGGCGACCAAGGCGGCGATCGCCAAAGCCTTTGTGGAGGCCGGCGTTGCCGGCGAGATGGTGCTGCGGACGGCCAAGGACGGCCACGTTTTTGTCACCGATGGCGGCCACTGGATTGTCGACGCCCATCTGGGACGGATAGGGGATGCGCCGCGCCTGGCGGGACTGCTGAGCGTGATCCCGGGCGTTGTCGAGCACGGGTTGTTCATCGGTCTCGCCGGCACGGTCGTGCTGGCGGGCGCGCAGGGAATTCGCGTTGTTGAACGGCGCTGACGCCGTAAATTCTGGGAGAATTAGAATGACGAGCTTTGTACGGATTTTGTCGGCCACGGGCCTCGGATTGGCTGTGGCCCTGACCGCCGTATCGGTGAGCGCGCAGCAGAAGGCGCCGGCTCCCGCGGCGGCGCCCACGCTGAAGGAAGGCTCGCCCGCGGCGATCGCCGCCGCCAAGGAAATCCTCAAGATGAAGAACGCGAGCGCGATGTACGCCAACGCCGTTCCCAACATCGTGCTGCAGACCAAGGAAAGCCTGGTGCAGTCGAACCTCAACTACCAGAAGGACCTCAACGAGGTTGCCACCATCGTCGCCAAGAACCTGGCCGGCCGCGAACAGGAGATCGGCGACGGCATGGCCAAGGTCTATGCCAACGAATTCACCGAGCAGGAACTGAAGGACCTCGTCACCTTCTACAAATCGCCGTTGGGCCAGAAGCTGCTCGCCAGCGAGCCCCGGGCAATCCAGTTCTCGATGTCCTATATGAACCAGTGGGCGCAGCAGTTCGCCGAGATTGTGAACGCCCAGTTCCGGGCCGAGATGCGCAAGCGCGGCAAGGAGATCTGATTTTCTGGTTTAGGACACAGCGCCATGGCTGAATACGACGTCGATCTGTTCGTCATCGGGGGCGGTTCGGGCGGGGTTCGCGCCGCCCGTATCGCCGCCGGCCATGGCGCCAAGGTAATGGTCGCCGAAGAGTACCGGATGGGCGGTACCTGCGTGATCCGCGGCTGCGTGCCGAAAAAGCTGTTCGTGATCGGCTCGCACGTCCAGCAGGAGATCGAGGACGCCGCCGGCTTCGGCTGGAGCATCCCGCAAGCCTCGTTCGACTGGCCGACGCTCGTCGCCAACAAGGACAAGGAAATTGCGCGGCTCGAGGCGGCCTATACGACCAATGTCGAAAAATCCGGCGCGCATATCGTCAAGACGCGGGCCGTCTTCGAGGACGCGCACACACTCCGTCTTTCGACCGGCGAGACGGTCAAGGCCAAGTACGTGCTGATCGCGACCGGCGGCGCGCCCAACCATGGGCCCGTGATTCCCGGTATCGAGCACGTGATCTCCTCCAACGAGGCATTCCACCTCGCCGAATTGCCGAGGCGCATCGTGATCCAGGGCGGCGGCTACATCGCGCTGGAATTCGCCGGCATCTTCGCCGGCTTCGGCTCCGACGTCACCGTGATCTACCGCGGTGACAATATCCTGCGCGGCTTCGACGAGGACGTCCGAGAGCATGTGCGTGCCGAGATGGAGAAGCGAGGCATCACCATCCTGACCGGCTGCACCGTCACCAAGGTCGACCGTCACGGCAAGGAATTCACCACGCATCTGTCCAACGGCTCGAGCCTTGCCTCCGAGAAGGTGATGTTCGCGATCGGCCGGCATCCGAATGTCGCCAATCTCGGCCTGGAGAAGGCCGGCGTCGCCATCAATCCGGACAATGGCGGCATTGCGGTCGATGCCTGGTCGAAAAGCTCGGTGTCGAACATCTACGCCATCGGCGACGTCACCCATCGCCATAACCTGACGCCGGTCGCAATCCGCGAGGGCCACGCCTTTGCCGACACCGTGTTCGGCAAGCGCCCGGTCATGGTCGATCACACCAGCATTCCGACCGCGGTGTTCTCGCAGCCGGAGGTCGGCACCGTGGGCCTGACGGAGGCTGAGGCGCGCGCGCAGTTCAGCCACGTCGACATCTACAAGACCAGTTTCCGCCCGATCAAGGCGACGATGTCCGGTCGCGATACCCGCGTGCTGATGAAACTCGTGGTCGACGGCGTGAGCGACCGCGTGCTCGGCTGTCACATCGTCGGCGATTGCGCCGCCGAGACCATCCAGGTGGTCGCGATCGCGGTGAAGATGAAAGCGACCAAGGCCGATTTCGACGCGACCTTCGCGCTACACCCCACCGCCGCCGAAGAACTCGTGACCATGCGCACCCCGACCGCGCGCTATGTAAGGCAAGCCGCGGAGTAGCGAAGACCCGTAGGGGCGCCGGGCGCTCCTGGTGTAAAGCATCACTTGACATATGTAAGCTATTACCTTACATCATCGCCATGATCCGCTCGTTCCGGGACAAGGCTCTCGAACGGTTTTTCGCGACCGGGGACGGGCGTCGGCTCAGCGTGCAGAACTCGAAGCGGGTGGCCAATATTCTGCGGGCGCTGGACGATGCGTCGCGGCCCGAAGACATGAATTTGCCGGGGTTCCGCTTTCATGCCCTCGTCGGCCGCGAAAAAGGTCGCTACGCTGTGAACGCGAGCGGAAACTGGCGTATCACGTTCGGCTGGATCGAAGGCGATGCCGTCGACGTCGATCTGGAAGACTATCATTGAGGACAAGTTCATGGCCAGGAAGCTTCCGAAACGAGGTTTACCGCCGATGCATCCGGGCGAACTTCTTCGCGAGGAGATTTTGCCCGCTATCGGTCGGCCCAAGACGGAGATCGCCAAGCTGCTGGGGGTTTCGCGCCAGACGCTTTACGATGTGCTTACGGAAAAGCAGCCGGTGACGCCGATCATGGCGTTGCGACTTGGGAAGCTGTGCGGGAACGGTCCCGATCTCTGGCTCAATTTGCAGAAGCGCTACGATTTGCATCAGGCGCAGCAAGAGCTTGGCGAGAGGATCAAGAATATCCCGACACTGGAAGTTGCCTGAATCGGGGCTTGGCAGTGAAACCAGCCCATCACTGCACAAGACTGCGCACAGCCCATAACCCCACGAACAGCGCGCCGACCGAGCAGGCGAACGACACTGCCACATAGAGCAGCGTCAGGCCGAGCTCGCCGCGTTCATAGAGCAGGGCTGTATCGAGCGAGAACGAGGAGAAGGTGGTGAAGCCGCCGAGGATGCCCGTGGTCAGGAATAGACGCCAGGTCTGGGCGGCTTCCCCTCGGAAGGCGAAATAGCCCGCAAGCAAACCCATCACCAGCGAGCCTACGACGTTGACCGTCAGCGTCCCGTACGGGAAGCCGGTCCCGAACGTGCGGGCGGTGGAGAGATTGACGCCGTGACGCAAGGCGCCGCCAATTCCGGCGCCGACGAAAACCAGAACGTAACCGAGCATATCACCTACTTTCTATTCGTTTGGATGCATGGAGATTTCGGCAAGCGCCGTCGCAACGCCGAGGACCGGCAAGGCGATGACGAGTTCGGCCGCAGCACCGAAGACGAAGGCAAGGATCGAGGCTGCTGACACGGCGCAGAGCAGGGCGCGCGCGAAGCGGTCACCACCGATCAGGCACAGCAGGACGCGCAGCCGCGTCATCGGCTGCCTCTGCGATATGCGCGTTGCTTTGGTTGCATCGCCGCCTCTTTCCTTTTCGAGGCAGCAAAAAACCCGCTGTCAGCGGGTTAGATCCATGCTCCCGCCGCAGCGAGGCTTGCCGCCTCACTCAGCAGGAGTCATTAGCCCACGACGGGCGGGTATCGGGGGACTCCATCCCCATCTGCAGTTGCAGGCTAACACATGATCGACGCCGGTCAAGGAAGCTTGGTCTGGCTCGCCCGGCTACATCGCGCGCACGCTGGCGAGGAACTTGTCGACTTCGATTTCCAGATCGGAGGCGTTTTTTGCGAGGCTTCCCGAGGCGGCGAGCACGTTGCTGGCGGCCTGGCTGGTGTCGCCGATGGCGCGATTGGTTCCGCTGATGTTGGTGGTGACTTCCTTGGTCGCGGCGGCTTGCTCCTCCACGGCGCTCGCAATCGCGGTGCTGATCTCGTTGATCTCTGTGATGGTCTGCGAGATCGCCTTGAGCGCGGCGGCGGTGTCGCCGGTGGCCGCCTGCATCTCCTGGATCTGCGTGGCAATGTCCTCGGTTGCCTTCGCGGTTTGGCCGGCGAGCGCCTTCACCTCCGAGGCCACCACGGCGAATCCTCTGCCCGCGTCGCCGGCACGGGCCGATTCGATGGTCGCGTTCAGGGCGAGGAGGTTGGTCTGGCCGGCGATCTGGCTGATCAAGGCGACGACATCGCCGATCCGCTGCGCGACGGTCACAAGTCCCGTGACCAGCCTGTCCGATTTCTCGGCCTCTTCAACGGCCGCCTTGGCCACGCGGCTGGCTTCGGTGACCTGCCGACTGATCTCGTTGACCGAAGAGGAGAGCTGTTCTGAGGCCGATGCTGCGCTCGATGACCTCTGATTGACGAATTCGGCGGTCGCCGAGAGCGACTGCGCCGTGGTCTGCATCTGGCCGGAAGCTGAGGCCAGCGTGCCCACGAGGCCCTTCACGTTCTTCTCGAAATTATCAGCCAGCTTCACATTGCGGGTGACCACCGCCCAGCTCAGCATCGCGCCGGCATAATTGCCGTTCTTGTCCGACAGCGCGGAGACCCTGAGGTCGAGTGTTTCCGGTCCCAGCTTGATCTTGGCCGCGTGCGGCAAATTCCGCGGATCTCCGACGATGCGGCGCTGGTGCTGTGGATTCCTGTGAAAGATATCGAAGGATTTTCCGAGAATCTGGTCCGGCGGCACCGGGAGCAGGTGCTTGACGGTGTCGAGCGTCTTCAGGCTGGTCTTGTTGATGTAGGTGATCCTGCTATCGGGATCGCACATCATGATGTTGATGGGCATGTTGTCGAGCATCTGCAGTTGCCGTTCGGTCTCGGCCTCGAGCTTCGCCTTTTCAGTCGCCAGTTCCCAGGTCAGCATCGGTCCGGTGTAGCGGCCGCGGCTGTCCATCATCGCGGTCACCGTGAGGTCGAGGGTCTCGCCGCCGATCGTG
Source organism: Bradyrhizobium sp. Arg237L (assembly GCF_029990105.1). Taxonomy (NCBI): domain Bacteria; kingdom Pseudomonadati; phylum Pseudomonadota; class Alphaproteobacteria; order Hyphomicrobiales; family Nitrobacteraceae; genus Bradyrhizobium; species Bradyrhizobium sp. Arg237L. Next base: position 14,185 of record NZ_JAQMIL010000048.1, read on the forward strand.
ATGCGCGCCTTGTGCGGCAAATTCTTCGGATTGGAGAGCAGCCGGCGCTGGCGCTGCGGTTCTTTATGGAAGATGTCGATCGATTGGCCGAGCAGGGCGTCGACCTTCACAGGCAACACATGCTCGATCTTCTTGAGATTCTGCCTGGTGGATTCGTTGAGGTAGATGATCTTGAAATCGGTCAGCTCGCAGATCATCACGCTGATCGGCATGTGATCCAACAGTCGAAATTCGCCTTTCGGCTTGAAACCCGAAAAGCATCAGCTCATCCCCCAGCATTGCAACGTCCATGGATGCCCCGCGGCAGCCCTGTAAGCCGCGGAGAATCCGACGAGAAGGCACGGTAATTGATTCGACCGCACGTTTCCAAACTCGTACACTACAACTCTCGTCGCACGGTGCAGGGCGCAAACGAGCCAGCCGCGAGGTCGGGAACCTCATACGCCGCCACGCGAGGCAGTTTCGCTTTCGCCGCCCTGCCTGCGTGCGAGCGCCGAGACCCGTTTCAAGCGCTTGAGAGAACCTTTCTGACGTTCGGCAATTAGGCGAACGAGGAAACACCTCAAAACCTGCGGAGAGTTCCATGCAAGTCCAGGAAATGATCAGCCGGCACCCACGGGCCCATGGCGAGGGCGATGGCCTGCTCGTCCGCTGCATCGAGGAATGCTATTCCTGCGCCCAGATCTGCACCTCTTGCGCCGACGCTTGCCTGGCGGAGGACATGGTCAAGTCGCTGACGCAATGCATCCGCCTCAACCTCGACTGCGCAGATGTCTGCAATATCACGGGCAGGATGGCCACGCGTCAGACCGGCTGGGATGACGAAATGATCCGCCGCATGCTGCACACGTGCATTGCGGCCTGCCGGCTTTGCGCCGACGAATGCCAGAAACACGCAGGCGAGCACGAGCATTGCCGCATCTGCGCGGACGCCTGCCGCCGCTGCCTGCAGGCCTGCGACGAGGCCGGACGCAGCATGGCGCATTGAGGGGATTGGCAAATCTCGCGGCGCAGCAGCGAAGACATTCCTCTTGCTATAATCGCCGGTTCCAGAATTAACCTGAAACCGCGGCATCAAGCTTAATTCTGGTATTCTGCTGCACTCGGGAAATCTCGGCACTAGGTTGCGGTATGCCAAACCGCAACCGCCGCAACGAGCCGCCATCAGCGCCCTGGATCAGAAACGATCTCCGCGCGAGGTACGAAGAGATTCTTCGCCTGCGAGCCAAGTTGAAGCGCTTGCTCGCAAAGAAAGCCCGTGGCCAATCGAAGCGACGGTCCAGCCACCATTAAAGCGAAGGACGAGCGTGATGTGCTCTTGCACATCAGAGAATACATTGGGCCACAAGCGTGAACGGCGAAATGGACTCAATGCCGGACTTGGGCAAAATGGGATCTCACTCTCGTGGAATTTGTGCACCCGGCGCGGCGTGACTGTGAGGCCTCCTTTCCGGCGGCGACACAATGCGATCGATTCTGCGGCACATAGCCTTGTAGCAATCGCATGCCGCTGCTTCGAGCCGCGGTCTGTCAATCTCAATCAGACCCCGTCGATTGGACCGGATGGCGCGCGACATCCGAAGCTTGTGCACGACCTGCGTCACGGTCGTTCGCCGGACGCCGAGCAAGATCGAAAGTTCCTCCTGCGTCACCGGCAGGGTGTCACCATGAATTCTATCGTGGATGTGGAGCAGCCACCGCGCCAAGCGGGCGTCGACCGAGTGCAGCGCATTGCAGGCGCCCACGTACTGGAATTGCGTCATCAGGACCCCGGTGTGGGCCCAAACCAAATCCCTGATCGCGCCACTGTGGCTGAAGGCCGCATGAAATCGTGCAGGAGAAATCTGCAACGATGTCCCAGCGACGAGCACGATCGCGGTCGCCTCAGAGCGGGTGGGGCCCAGCGCCGACAACAGCCCCGCGGCTGCCTCATTCCCGATGACAGCGGTTGCCACCGTTTGTCCGTTGGGCATGTCCAGCATGAACGAAATCGTCGCGCTGCATGGGAAATAGATCTGCTCAATTCGCTCCATCGATCGTATCAGAACCTCGTCGCGTTCAAGCGATACGTTTCGGAGGTAGGGAGCGAGCAAATTAAAATCTGCCGGCGGCAGTGCAGCTAACAGTCGATTACCAACCCTGGTAGGGTGCTCCATCACGGGAAAGCTCCTTCCCTCGACGGACGCGCGGCTCTCTGCAGAAAATTTCGGGGGCCAGGCTGCGGTGCCGCGCCTGATGGTCTTTCATTTCGCTAAGTTGTCCTGCTTGAAACGCAGTGGTGGTAGCTTGGCAGCCTCTTCGCGAAGCGCCTTAGCCTCCGCAACCGGCGGGAGCACAACCGATCTCTCGGTTACCGACGCCCGCGAATAAACGCCACCAGCAATGCTAAAATTATGCGCCTAAATCCAAAATCGCGCTAGTCCTCCACGATGAACGATTTCGTAAGAACCTCGGGGCGTTTTGATCTGGATCAAGCTCGGCGGATGGGGCGGTGAACTCGTGGAAGGCTTTGATCCAAGTCAAACGAAATGCAGGCTCGCGACGAAAACTGTGGGCGGTGCTGGTCGCCGTTGGCGCGGGCATCTCTGCCGGAGCTATCGGATCGACGGCACTCCATAATCGGGAGGATGCCCATGGCTCGTTACGGTCTCATCGGCTTCGCGGCAGCCATTCTTGTCGCTGCCAGTTTGGTTCCACATGACGCTTTTGCCCGCCGTGGTGGAGGTGGAGGGCTCCGTGCCGGTGGATTTCATGGCGGCGGCATGCGCGGCGCTCAGTTCCGGGGCGGGGCCGTTCATGCCGGGCGCGTCGGCGGATACGGGGTCGCCGGACGTGGATACGGGTATCGGCCAATAGCGGGGCGGCCGGTTGCCCGAGGGGTTTACGGCAATGCGGCTTATCGTGGGGCGTGGACAGGAGCGGCCTATGGTCTGGGTGCGGCAGCGGTCGGAGCCGCCGCAGCCGGGGCCTACGGCTACTACGGCGGCGGCTACAACAACTGCTCCTATGACACCTACGGCAATTGGGTCTGCCCGGGTCAGTATCCCTATGGATATCGGTAGTGACGAAATCGATTGCGGACGGTAGTGCGCCAAGGCGGCTGCCGCCCGCTCTCAGATTTGTCGCCGCTTCCACCGGGCCTGACGCATCGCAATGGCAGCCGCTGCTGCAATCGCCCGATGTTCGCGAGAGTGCGCGCCATTCTCGAAAGGTCCTACGTCGTGCCCGTCGCTTCTCACCATGAGGGGCTAGTGTCGCGTGCGCGGCGAGACGAATTATGCAAGCGATTCTAACGTGATTTGCCCCGTCTAGCCTTGCCGCGAAAAATAAACCGCTTAACCCGTCGGGCAAATCAGTGATTTAACTCCGCGCGTCTCACGGCGGATGAGGGGCGGCTCGCGATCGTCACGAACGTTGCGGTGAGATGCGATGGACGCAGGTGTTGCGAACGACGAACGCAACATCAGCGGACGGCGAAGTCGTGTGGTTCTGGCGCCCCGACGCTGGCGCTAAGTTTTTTGCGCAAACAAAATTTGCGCGAGAGATGACGGTGGCAAGAAAGCCCGGTCACCGGGAAGAGCACGAAGTAAGCCGTAACACCATCGCGCAGGGAAAGCCGGAATGCTTCGGTTGAACCTGTGGTCCTACCCCCGTGCTTTTTGTTGCACGGGACCCACGGGTGCAACCAGCACCCGGCTTTCCCTGCGCCCTCTGTTCGATGAGAGGGTGGAAATTGACGCAAAGCTCGGGCAGTTCATGCCGCGAGAACGCGGACTCACATCCTCTCCGCTGTTTGAAATTTGAATCATAGCTCGCGGCGATGCTGTAGGGTGGGCAAAGCGAAGCGTGCCCACCATCCACGGGCGGTGCAAGAAAGGTGGGCACGCTGCGCTCTACCCATCCTACGGCCTGACCTCACTCGCTCGCCTCGAGCCATTCCGCGGCACCGCGCCAGAGCGTGTCGCGGTGCTCGGGGCGGAAGAAACCGAAATGGCCGATCTTCGCAACGCCTGCGTCCGCCGGTGTGATCGCGATGATCTCCGGCCTGGCGGCGCCAAATCCCGAGCACAGCAATTCGACCGCGGGCCGCGTTGCCCAGGGATCGTCGCTGATGCAGAGCGCGCGCAAGGCGCCCTTGAACTTCGCGAAATTCGACACCGCGGTGAGCGCGGCATCATCGAACAAATAGCACGGGCTGTTCACCCAATTCGTCCATTGCTCGAACACGCCCTTCGGCAAATCCATGCCGAGCCCCGCCCAGCCGGGTGTGTAGCCGAGCATGCGGGTCAACGGCAGAAGGACGTAATTCATGGCGGCGTAGACGCGGTAGCGTTCGGGCGAGGCCATCAATCGCCAGGTCGCGGCTTGCGAAGCGACCAGGAGCGCGCGCGACACCTCGATATTGTTCGGGATCAGCCCCAGCGCCTGGCCGCCGAAGGAATGGCCGACATAGGCGAGCGGCAGCGCCTGGTAGCGTTCGCGCATCCACGTCACGGCAGCGGTAACGTCGAGCGCGGCCCAGTCCGACATCGAGGCCTTGAAGCCGACCAGCGATTTCCGCGGGTTGTCTCCGCTCAGGACCTTCGGCCTGGAATCGCCGGTGCCGCGATAATCGTAGGTGAGGACGACAGAGCCGCGCTTGGCGAGATAGGCGCCAAAACCCTTGTAGACCTTGCGCGGCACGGCGGTCGCCGAATTGATCAGGACGGTTTGCCGCTTGGCGCCGCGGGGCAGGAACAGCGTCGCTCCGAGAGGATAGCCGTCGATGGCAGGTACAGTGATGTCGTCGGTGAAGACGTCGTCGAGCGCAGCCTCAGCCACTTACGGAATTTCCTTAAGCGTTAACGTTTTGCTCTAACAAATGCGAATTCGGCTGTTGTCGCAAGAGGTTGAGCGGGCAGGTGGAAATCCGGCTGGCGGTCTTTCAACAGCCTGTATATATAGCTTCGCTTTCCCGGATAAGTAGCGGTTTTTGCTCAGGAGTTAACGCCCATGTCCGAGCGCTGGACACCCGACAGTTGGCGCACCAAGACGGTCTTGCAGATGCCGGACTATCCGGATGGCAAGGTATTGGCCGACGTGGAGGCGCAGCTTGCGACCTTTCCGCCGCTGGTGTTCGCGGGCGAAGCCCGCAACCTGAAGAAGGCGCTGGCGCGCGTCGCCGCGGGCGAGGCCTTCCTCTTGCAGGGCGGCGACTGCGCGGAGAGTTTTGCCGAGCACGGCGCCAACAACATCCGCGACTTCTTCCGCGTGCTGCTGCAGATGGCGGTGGTCCTCACTTACGCCGGCGCGCTGCCGGTGGTGAAGGTCGGCCGCATCGCCGGACAATTCGCCAAGCCGCGCTCCTCGCCAACCGAAAAAGTTGCTGGCGTCGAACTGCCGAGCTATCGCGGCGACATCATCAACGACATCGCCTTCACCAAGGAGGCGCGCACGCCCGACCCGGGCCGGCAGTTGAACGCCTACCGGCAGTCGGCGGCGACCCTCAATCTGCTGCGGGCGTTCGCCACCGGCGGCTTCGCCAATCTCGGCAGCGTGCATCAGTGGATGCTCGGCTTCCTGAAGGACTCGCCGCAGTCACGCCGCTACAAGGAGCTGGCCGACCGCATCTCGGAAGCGTTGAACTTCATGCGCGCCTGCGGCCTCGACCTCGAGAGCCATCCGGAACTGCGCTCGACCGATTTCTATACCAGCCACGAGGCGCTGCTGCTCGGCTATGAGCAGGCGCTGACCCGGGTCGATTCGACCACCGGCGACTGGTACGCGACCTCCGGCCACATGATCTGGATCGGCGACCGCACCCGTCAGCTCGAGAACGGCCATGTCGAATATTTCCGCGGCATCAAGAACCCGATCGGCCTGAAATGCGGCCCGTCGCTGAAGCCGGATGAGCTGTTGAAGCTGATCGACGTGCTGAACCCCGACAATGAGCCCGGGCGGCTGACGCTGATCGCCCGCTTCGGCGCCGACAAGGTCGGCGAGCATCTGCCGGCGCTGATCCGGGCGGTGAAGCGGGAAGGGCGCACCGTGGTGTGGTCCTGTGACCCCATGCATGGCAACACCATCACCTCGACCTCGGGCTACAAGACCCGCCCGTTCGACCGGGTGCTGTCGGAAGTGAAGTCGTTCTTCGCCATCCACCAGGCCGAGGGCAGCCATGCCGGCGGCGTTCATCTGGAGATGACGGGGCAGGACGTCACCGAGTGCATCGGCGGCGCGCGCGCGATCACCGACGAGGATCTCAACGACCGCTACCACACGGTCTGCGATCCCCGCCTCAACGCCGAACAGTCGATCGACATGGCCTTCCTGATCGCGGAGCTGTTGAAGCAGGAGCGCGCCGGCAAGGTCAAACCGATGCCGGCAGCCGCGGGGCTCTAACACTTGCTGCGGTTCTGGCGGGCCACCATCAACTCGTGGAACGGCCTTGGCTTTGCGATCCGCTCCGAGCAGGCGGTTCGCGAGGAGGTGGTGGCGCTGCTGTTGTCGGTGCCGGCGGCGTGGCTGATCGGCGCCACGGTAATGCGCCGGGTCGAGCTCGTTGCAGCGGTGGTGCTGGTGCTCGTGGTCGAGCTGCTCAACACCGCCATCGAGAAGCTCGCCGACCGCCTGACCATGGACCATGATCCGCAGATCGGGCGGGTCAAGGACATGGGCTCCGCCGCGGTCGGCGTGACGCTGGTGATGGCCGGGCTGTTCTGGCTGTTCGCCCTCGCCGAGCGCATGGGCATGATCTAACGCAGGCGATTGCAGTTTACATGAGTGCAAGGCACCATTGATGTCATGAGCGAACCTGAGTTCATTATTACACTGGCGCAATTGAATCCGACTGTCGGCGACGTCGCCGGCAACGCCGCGAAGGCGCGCGCCGCGCGGCAGACGGCGAAGGCCGCTGGCGCCGATCTGATGGTGCTGTCGGAACTGTTCATCGCCGGCTACCCGCCGGAGGACCTGATCCTGAAGCCGGCGTTCCAGGCCGCCTGCCGTGCCGCGGTCGAGGAACTGGCGCGCGAGACGGCCGATGGCGGTCCGGCTGTCCTGATCGGGACGCCCTGGGTCGAGGACGGCAAGCTCTACAATGCTTGCGCGCTGCTCGACGGCGGCCGCATCGCCGCCCTGCGTTTCAAGGCCAATCTGCCGAACTACGGCGTGTTCGACGAGAAGCGGCTGTTCGCGCGCGGACCCGCGCCGGGCCCGGTGACGGTGAAGGGCGTCCGGGTCGGCGTGCCGATCTGCGAGGACATCTGGCTCGAGGAGTCCGAGGACTACGAGAACGTCGTCGAATGTCTCGCCGAGACCGGCGCGGAAATCCTGGTGGTGCCGAACGGCTCGCCCTATGCGCGCGACAAGAACGACCTCCGGCTTTCGATCGCGGTCGCCCGCGTCACCGAAAGCGGTCTGCCGCTGATCTATCTGAACGAAGTGGGCGGGCAGGACGAACTGGTGTTCGACGGCGCCTCGTTCGCGCTCAATGCCGATCTCACGGTGGCGGCGCAGTTGCCGGCCTTCGAGGAGAGCGTCACGACGCTGCGCTGGACCAGAGGCGAGGCGGGCTGGCGCTGCAACGGGCCGATCACGCCGCTGCTCGAGGGCGACAAGGCGGACTATGCGGCCTGCGTGCTCGGCCTGCGCGACTATGTCCGCAAGAACGGCTTCCCGGGCGTGCTGCTCGGCGTTTCCGGCGGCATCGATTCGGCGCTATGCGCGGCGATCGCGGTGGATGCGCTCGGCGCCGACAAGGTTCACGGCGTGATGCTGCCGTTCCGCTACACCGCGCGGGTGTCGCTCGATGATGCGGCAAGCCTGACCAGGATGCTAGGCATCCGCTACGAGGTGCTGCCGATCGCGGATGCCGTGAACGGGTTCGAGAAGATCCTGTCCGAGCCGTTCAAGGGCCTGCCGCGCGACATCACCGAGGAGAATCTGCAGGCGCGCACCCGCGGCACCTTGTTGATGGCGCTCTCCAACAAGACCGGCGCGATGGTGGTGACCACCGGCAATAAGTCGGAAATGTCGGTGGGCTATGCCACGCTGTACGGCGACATGAACGGCGGCTTCAACCCGATCAAGGACATCTACAAGACCGAGGTGTTCCGGCTGTCTGCCCTGCGCAACACCTGGAAACCGGAAGGCGCGCTCGGCCCGTCGGGCGAGGTGATCCCGCCCTCGATCATCACGCGGCCGCCGACGGCTGAACTGCGCGAGAACCAGACCGACCAGGACTCGCTGCCGCCTTACGATGTGCTCGATGCGATCCTGGAACGGCTGGTGGAGCGCGAGGAGCCGTTAGCGTCGATCATCGCTGCCGGCTTTGATCGCGAACTGGTGGCGCGGATCGACCGCCTGCTTTCCATCGCCGAATACAAGCGCCGGCAGGCTGCGCCCGGCGTCAAGGTCACGCGTAAGAATTTCGGCCGCGACCGCCGCTATCCCATCACCAACCGCTTCCGCGATCGCGGCGAGGCGTTGCCGCAGCCGGACGAGAAGCTGGTCACCCGTGGCACGCGCGCCTCGGTGGAGGCGTTCGAAGGCTAGCTATTGTTGTTTCTTCGGGAGGAAAGTCGGGCCGACGGTGCGGATCGGCCGATCTCCCGGCGGGGTTTGATCAACCGGCGCCGCCGGTGCGTCGGGTGCAGGAGTCGCATTCGCCGACGTCGCGCCCTTCTTACCGGCCGGCGCCTGCTTGGTGGACTGCTGTTGCGCGCGCTGCTGCATCTTCCGCGCGCTCTCCTCGGTGACGATGATGTCGCCCTGCTGCTCGACGGTGGCCTTGTCGTCGACCGATTTCAGCGCCTCCGCCCAGGTCTGGCCCGCCGGCTTGCAGGAGCAGGACGGATTGAACTCGGTGCGGAACTTGAACGCGTTCGGCAGCGACGTATAGGGCTGGCCATTGACCGAGACCGCCTGGTTGATGTCCTCGCCGGGATTGCGATAGGCGAACAGGGTTGCTTCCGCCGCCGGGCACTGCGCCTTGCAGGTCTTCTCGTCATCGGCAAAGCGCCCCTGCACGGTCGCGAACGAGATCGGGAAATAGGCGCCGTCGCAGCTCCGCACGCAGACCGTACGGTAGGTGCCGGATTGCGGGGCGAGGTCGCCGGCCGGCGGCGCAATGGTCACGTTGTCGTCGTTACGATTGCCGAAGAGATTGTCGAGGAAATTGCCCGGACCCCGCCCGGCATTGGCATATTGCGGGCCGCAATTGTTCTGCGCGAGCGCAGTCAACACCGAGCGGCGCTGGTTCTCGCGGTCGGCGCCGCCGAGGCCGCCGCTGCGCATCCGCTCCAGGGTCATCATGATTTGATCGAGGTTGCCGCGCATCTGCTGGATCTGGGTGTTGATCGGGCCGCATTGCGCCGGGCCGTTGTTGAACAGCGAGAAGAAGCCGGAGCCATCGCAGCCCATGCGCCGCCCCTGCGCGATCACACGGTCGAGCTCGGCCTGCTGTCTCGAGGCGGCTTCCTGGTAGCGGCGGATCTGGTCGTCCCTGATCGAATCGCCGCCACCGCGGTCGATGGTCGCAAGCTGGCCCTCGAGCCGGATGCAGATCGGGTTGGACGGCCCGCCCTGTTGCGGCGGCGCGTCCTGAGACATCTGCGCGTAAGCATCGTCAGGCGTCTGCGCCAAGGCATCAGTGGCCGGCAGGGCAGTGCCGAGCAGGAGGGCGCACCTCAAAATCCACGGGGCGAAGCAAGAGTTCAGGCGATTGGGCATGTCCAGTCACAGAATGACGCCGCGCAGCGGGCAAGCCCGAAAGGCGCGGCAAAGGCCGCCTGCAATAGCCGTTTCTCGGGGCAGCGTCACGTCGTTTCCGGGGCCCCGATGTGGCAAAACCCCGTGAGAATACCGGCCCTTGGCTGCCCCTTGGCCGGATCAGCGCTGGCAGGTGATGGCGATATATTCGCCGCAGGCGCCGCCGCTGCAGTTTCCCGTGGCCTTCGGAACGGCGCCGGTAATTTCGTCAGGGTCGACGCGGCGATAGGCGGTGGCTTGGGCAAAATCTCGTGACTGGCAATAGGAGCGGGCGGCGTGAGCCCCGCATTTGTCGCCTCGCGCGAGGCATTCGTCGACACCGTAACCGTCATCGTGGTTGGCGATGATGAAGACGCGGCTGTCGGCCAGTGCGGCGGAGGTGGCTAAAATGAATGTGCAGGCAAGAAATGCGGATCGAAATCGCATGGGGCACCGAGTGGGGAAGGGAACCAGTGCCTATCCGATTACGCCCAATACATTAATAATGATTAACCATGGTGCGCTTGGAATCATCGCAAGGGTCGAAATCGCCTTCAGAACGGGCGCAAACAGCCCTTGACGCCGTCCCCAGGATGGCGCCATGGTGGAACCATGAACGGCCACCTCGCCATCTGCAGCATTTGCCGCGAGATTATTAGCTAGCGATTCGCTGGCTGAGGCCGTCTTTTCTCACATCGAGATCACGTGACGCCCCGGCCACAAGGGACGGGTATTCCATGCAATTGCGTCTGTACGATACGTTGACCCGGGAAAAGCGGCCCTTCGTGCCGCTCGATCCCAACAATGTGCGCATGTATGTCTGCGGGCCGACGGTCTACGACTTCGCCCATATCGGCAACGCGCGCCCGGTGATCGTCTTCGACGTGCTGTTCCGCCTGCTGCGGCATGTCTATGGCGAGAACCACGTCAAATATGTCCGGAACGTCACCGACGTCGACGACAAGATCAACGACCGCGCCGCTCGGGATTATCCCGGCCTGCCGCTGAACGAGGCGATCCGCAAGGTCACCGAGCAGACGGAGCGCCAGTTTCAAGAGGACGTCGACGCGCTAGGCGCCTTGCGCCCCACGGTCGAGCCGCGCGCGACCGAGCACATCGCGGAGATGCGTGTGCTGATCGAGAAGCTGGTCACAGACGGTTTTGCCTATGTCGCCGAAGATCATGTGCTGTTTTCGCCGCAGGCGATGAACGCGGCCAATGGCGTGCTGCCGCGTTACGGCGTGCTCGCCAACCGCTCGCTGGACGAGATGATCGCGGGCGCCCGCGTCGATGTCGCCCCTTACAAGCGCGACAACACCGATTTCGTGCTGTGGAAGCCGTCCAAGCCCGGCGAGCCGTCCTGGCCGTCGCCATCAGGCATCGCGGTGCCGGGCCGCCCGGGCTGGCATATCGAATGCTCGGCGATGGCGTGGAAACATCTCGGCGAGCAGTTCGACATCCATGGCGGCGGTATCGATCTCGTGTTCCCGCATCATGAGAACGAACTCGCGCAAAGCTGCTGCGCCTTCCACGAAGCGCGCATGGCGAACACCTGGATGCACAACGGCTTCCTGCAGGTCGAAGGCGAGAAGATGTCGAAGTCACTCGGCAACTTCGTCACGATCAGGGAGTTGCTGGCGGACTGGCCGGGCGAAGTGCTGCGCCTCAACATGCTCAGGACGCATTATCGCTCGCCGATCGACTGGACGCTGAAGGGGCTGGAAGAGAGCGCCAAGACGCTCGACGACTGGTACGCCGTCGCGGCCGATGCCGCGGGCGATCGGCCGGCGGAGGCCGTTGTCGAGGCGTTGTCCGACGACCTCAACACGGCACAGACGATTACGGCGCTGCACGGGTTGCGGAATGCGGCTGCAAGCGCTGAACAGGCGCGCGGCACCTTCGCGGCATCGCTTCGGTTCCTGGGCTTCCTCGGCCAGAGTGCCGCGGAATGGAAGGGCCGCAAGCACCAGGCGAGTGGTATCGACCCGAAATGGGTTGAAGGGCTGATCTCGGATCGGGCAGCAGCGCGCGCGCGGAAGGATTTCAAGGAGTCCGATCGTATCCGCGACGAGCTCGCGGCCAAGGGCGTCGTGCTGAAAGACGGCAAGGGTGCCGACGGCAAACCCGTGACCACATGGGAGTTGGCATGATGGCACAGGCACTCCCACAACCCGGACTGCGACCGTTCCTGCCGGCGGATACGCCGATATTGGCGGCGATCTTTGTGGCCGCGATCCAGGAACTGACCGGGGACGACTACGGCGAGACGCAGCAGGAAGCTTGGGCAGCCGTCGCCGATGACGAGGTGGCCTTCGGCAAGAAGCTCGCTGGGGAGTTGACGCTGATCGCAACCATCCAGAATTCGCCGGTCGGCTTTGCTTCGCTGAAGAACAACAACCACATCGACATGCTCTATGTGCATCCGAGCGTGGCCGGGCAGGGTGTCGGCGCGATGCTGTGCGACGCGCTGGAAAAGCTCGCCGGCGCGCGCGGCACCAAGACGCTTTCGGTCGATGCCAGCGACAACGCGCTCGATTTCTTCCGCAAGCGCGGCTACGTCGCCAAGCAGCGCAACAGCGTGACCATCCAGGGCGAATGGCTCGCCAATACGACGATGGAGAAGGCGCTAGCGAATGGTACCGCCGCGGGAGGCACGCCGTGAGCCGCGAACGCCTCTATCTCTTCGACACCACCTTGCGCGACGGCGCGCAGACCAATGGCGTCGATTTCACGCTGCAGGACAAGCAGGTGATCGCGCAGATGCTGGACGAACTCGGCATCGACTATGTCGAGGGCGGCTATCCCGGCGCCAACCCGACCGACACCGAGTTCTTCTCGGCAAAGCCGAAATTCGACCATGCACGCTTCACCGCCTTCGGCATGACGCGGCGTCCGGGCCGCTCGGCGTCCAACGATCCCGGATTGGCGACGATCCTGGAGGCGAAGGCGGACGCGATCTGCTTCGTCGCGAAGTCGAGCGCCTATCAGGTGCGCGTCGCGCTGGAGACCACGAACGAGGAGAATCTCGCTTCGATCCGTGACAGCGTCGCTGCGGCGACGGCTGCCGGGCGCGAGGTGATGGTCGATTGCGAGCATTTCTTCGACGGCTACAAGGAGAATGCCGAGTTCGCGCTGTCGTGCGCCAAGGCCGCCTATGAGGCCGGCGCGCGCTGGGTGGTGTTATGCGACACCAATGGCGGCACCATGCCGCACGAGATCGAAACCGTCGTCGGCAATGTCGTGCGCCACATCCCCGGCAGTCACGTCGGCATCCACGCCCATAACGACACCGAGCAGGCCGTGGCGAACTCGCTTGCCGCGGTGCGCGCCGGCGCGCGCCAGATCCAGGGCACGCTGAACGGGTTAGGGGAACGTTGCGGCAATGCCAATCTCTGCTCGCTGATCCCGACGCTGAGGCTGAAGAAGGAGTTCTCGGAGAATTTCGAGATCGGCGTCACCGCCGAGAAGATGACGACGCTGATGAAGGTGTCGCGCACGCTCGACGACATGCTCAACCGCGCGCCGAACCGGCACGCAGCTTATGTCGGCGAGAGCGCCTTCGTCACCAAGACCGGCATCCATGCGTCCGCCGTGCTGAAGGACCCGCAGACCTACGAGCACGTGCCGCCGGAATCTGTCGGCAATCACCGCAAGGTGCTGGTATCAGACCAGGCCGGACGCTCCAACGTCATCGCCGAGCTCGACCGCGCCGGCATTCCCTACGAGAAGAACGATCCGAAGCTGACGCGGCTCGTCGCTGAGCTGAAGGAGCGCGAGGCCGCGGGCTTCGCCTATGAATCCGCCAACGCCTCGTTCGAGCTGCTGGCGCGGCGCACGCTCGGGAAGGTGCCGGAATATTTCAAGGTCGAGCAGTTCGACGTCAACGTCGAGCAGCGCGACAATGCGCTCGGCCAGCGCGTCACGGTCGCGCTCGCGGTGGTGAAGGTCAACGTCGCCGGCGAGCGGCTGATCTCGGCCGCTGAAGGCAACGGCCCCGTCAACGCGCTCGACGTCGCCTTGCGCAAGGACCTCGGCAAGTATCAGAAATATATCGAGGGATTGAAGCTGATCGATTACCGCGTGCGTATCCTCAATGGAGGCACCGAGGCGGTGACGCGCGTCCTGATCGAGAGCGAAGATGAGACCGGCGAGAGCTGGACCACAGTCGGCGTATCGCCGAACATCATCGATGCCTCGTTCCAGGCGCTGATGGATTCAGTGTTCTACAAGCTGGTGAAATCAGGCGCGTCTGGGTGAAGCTCGCGGCGACGCATCGCCAAACGCCGTCATTGCGAGCGAAGCGAAGCAATCCATCTCTCCGCGCAAGCGGACGCATGGATTGCTTCGTCGCTTCGCTCCTCGCAATGACGGTGAACCTGGGGTGAGGGCCACGCATGATCGACCATATCTCTGTCGGCGTCAGCTATCTCGAACGTTCCGCGCGTTTCTATGAGGCAACGCTCGCGCCGCTTGGCCTCTCGCGTCTGGTCACCCGTCCGGCCACGATCGGGTTCGGCAAGAGCTATCCCGAATTCTGGATCAACCTGCGCGCCGGCATGAAGCCGGTCGCCTCCGACAGTGGCAGCCACGTCTGCCTGCGGGCAAAATCAACTGCCGACGTCGATGCCTTCCATGCTGCGGCGCTGAGTGCCGGCGGCCGCTCGGACGGCGCGCCTGGCCTGCGCCCGCACGACCGTGTCAGGTACTACGCGGCCTTCGTCACCGACCCCGATGGCAACCGCATCGAGGCGGTGACGTTTCCGAGCGAGTGAGCTCTTACAGTCGCCGCGCCACGTCTGGCGCGAGTTCCTTGCCGGCCTCGGGCGAGCGCGCGGCAGCGGCGCGCAGGCGAGGCACGATATCCTCGACGCGGTCGGCCGTCAGCACCTCGAGCGGCAGCGTCGCGCGGATGAAGGCCGTCGAGCGCATATGATCGAGCAACGCGAGCAGCGGCTCCCAAAAACCGTCGATATTGGCGAGCAGCACCGGCTTCGTATGCCGGCCAAGCTGCTGCCAGGTGAGCTGCTCCACCAGTTCCTCAAGCGTGCCGATGCCGCCGGGCAGTGCCACGAAGGCATCCGACCGTTCGAACATCAGCCGCTTGCGCTCGTGCATGTCGGGCGTGACGATCATCTCCTGGACGCGCGTGAGCGCGTTCTCGCGGGCGCGGAGAAAATCCGGGATGATGCCGGTGACCTTGCCGCCATGGTCGAGCGTCGAGGTCGCGACCGCGCCCATCAGTCCGATTGAGCCGCCACCATAGACGAGGCGGATGTCACTCTCGGCAAAGATCCTTCCGAGCGTGTTGGCTGCTTCGACAAAGCTGGGGCTGGTGCCGGGGCCGGAGCCGCAATAGACGCAGACGGTCTTGATCTGGTTCATTGGTCTGATTTGGTTCATCCGCTCATGTGGCACTGCAACGAAAAAAACGTCAAGCCCGGCATTTCACGTGGCGTGGCGTAAAAGTGGCGTAAATCGCTGAAAATCGTGAAAGATCCACTCCATGAGGGTTTCCGCGAGATCAAAATCGCCTATATGACGGGCACAATGCGGATCCATGCAAATCACGTGACAGCGAACCGGCGCGCCGTCCTGACGGCGGCGATGGGTTAATGTCGTCCCAACCCCAACTGCGCCTGAACGATATGTCATCTGCCGATGCAAGCAGCGCCGAGAAGGCTACCCTGATCGGCACGCTTGCGCATCTGTGGCCCTACATCTGGCCAGGCGACCGCGCTGATCTGAAGATGCGCGTAGCGTGGTCGATGGTGCTTCTGCTCCTCGCCAAGCTCGCGACGCTGTCAGTGCCCTTCACCTTCAAATGGGCGATCGACGCGCTGAACGGCACGCCCAGCGCACCGGTGCAATCGTCGAACTGGACGATGTGGCTGATCGCTTCGCCGCTCCTGATGACGGCGAGCTATGGCGCGGTGCGTGTCCTGATGGCGGTGCTGACGCAATGGCGCGACGGCATCTTTGCCCGCGTCGCCATGCATGCGGTGCGGCGGCTCGCCTATCTCACTTTCGTGCACATGCACGAATTGTCGCTGCGCTTTCACCTGGAACGCAAGACCGGCGGACTGACGCGCATCCTCGAACGCGGCCGCACCGGCATCGAGACCATCGTGCGGATGGTGATCCTGCAATTGATCCCGACGGTGGTCGAGGTTGCGCTGCTGACGGCCGTGCTGCTTTGGCAGTTCGACTGGCGCTATGTCGGCGTCGTCGTGATCACCGTCGCGGCGTTCATGTACTACACCTATGTCGCGACCGAGTGGCGGATCGAGATCCGCCGCAAGATGAACGACTCCGACACGGAAGCGAACACCAAGGCGATCGACTCGCTGCTCAACTACGAGACCGTGAAATATTTCGGCGCCGAGGCGCGCGAGGCCGAGCGCTACGACCGCTCGATGGCGCGCTACGAGCACGCCAGCACCAAGACCTATACGTCGCTCGCGATCCTCAACACCGGGCAGGCGATCATCTTCACCGCCGGCCTGACGGCGATCATGCTGCTGTGCGCGATCGGCATCCGCAATGGCAGCAACACGGTGGGCGATTTCGTGCTGGTCAACGCCATGATGATCCAGCTCTACCAGCCGCTCAACTTCATGGGCATGGTCTATCGCGAGATCAAGCAGGCGATCATCGACATCGAGAAGATGTTCGGCGTGCTGGCGCGCAAGGCGGAGATCAAGGATGCGCCCGATGCCAAACCGCTGGCGGTGACGGCCGGCAGCGTGCGGTTCGAGGATGTGCGCTTCGCCTATGAGCCGGACCGGCCGATCCTGAAAAGCCTCTCCTTCGAGGTGCCGGCCGGCAAGACGGTCGCGATCGTCGGCCCCTCCGGCGCCGGCAAGTCTACGATCTCGCGGCTGTTGTTCCGCCTCTACGACGTCTCCGGCGGCAGGATCCTGATCGACGGCCAGGACATCCGCAACGTCACGCAAGCCTCGCTGCGCGCCTCGATCGGCATGGTGCCGCAGGACACCGTGCTGTTCAACGACACCATACGCTACAACATCCGCTACGGCCGTTGGGATGCTGATGATGCCGAGGTGGAAGAGGCGGCGAAGCTCGCGCAGATCGACGCTTTCATCCGGATGTCGCCGAAGGGGTACGAGACCCAGGTCGGCGAGCGCGGCCTGAAGCTGTCGGGCGGCGAGAAGCAGCGGGTGGCGATTGCGCGTACGGTGCTGAAGGCGCCGCCAATCCTGGTGCTGGACGAGGCGACATCGGCGCTCGACAGCCACACCGAGCACGAGATCCAGGCCGCGCTCGAGCGCGTCTCGCGCAACCGCACCTCGCTGGTGATCGCGCACCGGCTTTCGACCATCGTCGGTGCCGACGAGATCATCGTCCTGGACCAGGGCCGCATCGCCGAGCGCGGAACCCATCCCCGGCTTTTGGCGCAAGGCGGGCTTTATGCCAGTATGTGGAACCGGCAGCGCGAGGCCGAGGAGGCGCGGGAGAAGCTGGCGATGGTCGACGACGGCAGCGAGGCGCCGAACCGCGAGCCGCCGCCGGTCGACGAACCCGAGCCTGATCCGGTCGAGAAAACCTTGCCGACGGCTGCGGAATAGGCTCCATCTCCGTCTGCAGCATGATCCGATGAGACGGAATCGGATCATG
The DNA here is from genome assembly GCF_029990105.1 of Bradyrhizobium sp. Arg237L. Lineage (NCBI taxonomy): Bacteria > Pseudomonadati > Pseudomonadota > Alphaproteobacteria > Hyphomicrobiales > Nitrobacteraceae > Bradyrhizobium > Bradyrhizobium sp. Arg237L. Next base: position 31,549 of record NZ_JAQMIL010000048.1, read on the forward strand.
CTCTCATCTCTTTGTTTGATTGTTTGAGCATGATCTTTTCGGAAAACCGGTTTCCTCTTTTCCGGATCATGCTCTAGGACTGGGAAACCGAGTGAGATTCGATGTCGATCGCCAATTCCATACGCGCGCAGATTCCGCCCATCCATCCCGAGGGCTATCCGTTCATCGGCGGCTTCGCGCTGGCGAGCCTGATCCTGTTCTGGATCTGGACGCCGCTGGGCTGGATCGGGACCGTGCTGACGATCTGGTGCGCGCTGTTCTTCCGCGATCCGGTGCGGGTGACGCCGGTGCGGGACGGGCTCGTGGTGGCGCCCGCCGACGGGCGCGTCTCGATGATCACCCAAGCCCTGCCGCCGGCCGAACTCGGACTGGGCGATAAGGCGCTGACCCGGGTCTCGATCTTCATGAGCGTGTTCAACTGCCACGTGAACCGCAGCCCGGTCGCGGGGCGGATCGACCGCATCGCCTACCGGCCGGGCGCCTTTATCAATGCGGAGCTCGACAAGGCCAGCGAGGACAATGAGCGCAACTCGGTCGTGATCTCGACGCCCAACGGCCGCATCGGCGTGGTCCAGATTGCGGGCTTGGTGGCGCGGCGGATCGTCTCCTTCGTGCGCGAAGGCCAGTCGATCGGCGCCGGCGAACGGTTCGGCCTGATCCGGTTCGGCTCGCGGCTCGATGTCTACCTGCCCGAAGGCACCAAGCCGCTGGTTTCCGAGGGCCAGACGGCGATCGCCGGCGAGACCGTCCTGGCCGATTTCCGCACCCCCGAGCCGGGGTGGACGTACCGGGCCGATTAACCATCGGCACCGCCAATTGCGGCGCCTTGCCGCTGGAATGGCGGAGGGGGCCGGCGCTTGCTATATAGTCGCGAGCCATGATGCAGATCGATTCCAAACATCCTGAACTGCGCCGCCGGCGGTTTCGCCAGATTCCGGTCCGGTTGCTGGTGCCCAATGTCATCACGCTGCTTGCGATCTGCGCCGGCCTGACCGCGATCCGCCTGTCGACCGAAGGGCGGATGGAGCTTGCGGTCGCCGCGATCGTGTTTGCCGCAGCGCTCGATGGCATCGACGGGCGTATTGCGCGCCTGATCAAGGGCCAGTCGAAATTCGGCGCCGAGCTCGACAGCCTCGCGGATTTCGTCAATTTCGGTGTGGCGCCGGGCCTGATTCTCTATTTCTGGCAACTGCACGAATTGGGCAATGGCGGCTGGATCGCGGCCATGGTGTTCGCGATCAGCGGCGGGCTGCGGCTCGCCCGCTTCAACGCCTCGATCGACGATCCAAACAAGCCGGCGTTCGCGGCAAACTATTTCACCGGCGTGCCGGCGCCGGCTGGCGCCATCACGGTGTTGCTGCCGGTCTATCTGGGCTTCCTGGGCATCACTACGCCGCCGACGATGCTGACGGCCTTCTACACGCTCCTGATCGCGTTCCTGATGGTGTCGCGCCTGCCGGTGTTTTCCGGCAAGACGATGCGCATGCGGGTGCCGCCGGAAATGCTGTTGCCGGTGTTCGTCTCGGTGGTGTTCTTCATCGCGCTGTTGGTCAGCTATCCCTGGCACATCCTCTCCGCGGGCTCGGTGCTGTACCTGATCAGCCTGCCATGGGGCTGGAAGACGTATCGCGACCACGCGCGCGCCGCGGAGGCGCAGGCGGCTGTGCCAGCCGGGGCCTCGACGTCGCCAACTCCGTCGCCGAGCTATCCGGGCGTCACTGACGCCGACCACGACGACCGTCCGGCGCGTCTTAATTGAAGCGCTAGACCCTCATGGTTCGAGACGGCGCGAAGACGCGCCTCCTCACCGTGAGGGGCGAGAGTTGGCTTCCCCCAAATATCAGCCATGAGCGGAAGCTTGGTTGGGTTCACGGCCGATCTCGGCTATAGGCATGGGCCAAGATCGTCTCGCTAAGAAGCGTCAATTTGCCAGGAGAAACGCCGTGAATAAAGCCGTCGCCGCCCCGCTGTCCGCGTCCGTGCTCGAAGCCTTGGCGCGCTATGACACGCCGACGATCTGCAACGCGATGGAGATCGTCGCCCCGGAACGGCGGTTGATCGGCTACACCACGAAGCCGCTGGTCTGCCCGTTTCCGGACCTGCCGCCGATCGTCGGCTATGCCCGCACGGTCACGATCCGTTCCGTCCTTCAATCCGGTCTGCCGGCAGCCGAGCAGGCCAAGCGCCGCATCGAATATTACGAATATGTCGGCACCGGCTTTGGTCCGCGCATCGCCGTGATCCAGGATATCGATGGCGCCGATGTCGGCTATGGCGCGTTCTGGGGCGAGGTGCAGAGCAACGTGCATAAGGCGCTCGGCTGTCTCGGCGTGATCACCGACGGCTCGATCCGCGACATCCCGCAATGGGCGCCGGGCTTCCAGGCGCTCGCAGGATCGATCGGCCCGTCGCATGCCTGGGTGCATGCCGAGAGCTTCGGCGGCGAGGTGCGGGTTGCCGGCATGACCGTGCGCTCCGACGATCTTATCCATGCCGACAGCCACGGCGCGATCGTGATCCCGATCGATGTCGCCGCCAAGCTGCCGGATGCGGCCGAACTCTGCGCGCGTCGCGAGACCCCGATCCTCGAGATCGCGCGCAGCCCGGACTTCTCGCTCGAGAAGCTGAAGGAAGCGCTGAAGCGCTCGGCCGAGATCCACTAGGGCTTCGTCAGATCGGCCAGGGCTTCGTCATATCGGCGCGACTTTGGCGACGTCGTGGGCGCCGCGAATGACCATGTCGATGGCGACATAGAGGATGACGGCCAGGCCGACATAGGCGATCCAGCGATGCTTCTGCAGCAGCCGCGCGATGAAGGTCGCGGCTGCGCCCATCAATGCGATGGAGAGGATCAGGCCGAAGATCAGCACGCTCGGGTGCTCGCGCGCGGCTCCCGCGACAGCCAGGACGTTGTCGAGCGACATCGAGACGTCGGCAACGATGATCTGCGTCGTGGCCTGGAAGAGCGTCTTCCGGGGTGCCCCGTCTGCAGACGCGCCACCGAGCTCTGCGTCGGCTTCTTCCTTCGCGGCAGCGCGCAGCTCGCGCCACATTTTCCAGCACACCCACAACAGCAGGATTCCGCCGGCCAGCAGGAGGCCGACGATCTGCATGATCTGCGTCGCCACGACGGCAAACAGGATGCGCAGCACGGTCGCCGCCAGAATGCCGATCAGGATCGCCTTGCTGCGTTGCTTCTCGGGCAGCCCTGCTGCGGCGAGGCCGATCACGACGGCATTGTCGCCGGCGAGGACCAGGTCGATCAGAACGACCTGCAGCAGCGCGGACAGGAATTCAAAGCCAAGAAATTCGGACACGGGTCATGCTCCCCTTCTGGTCTGGAGAGTGACCCCGGATTAGATGCCGGCTTGATGGCGATGCATATCGGTGAGGGATTCACCGATATGTCCCGCGATCAATGCCGCAGATCAAAGCAGGGCCACTCCAACTTAACTCCAGTCCGACATCGCAGCCTGTCGGCTGCCAGAGGGGCCCGGCCTGGTACGCTCTAGTATGGTTACTGTCGCGAATTCGCACGCGCGACGGCTTCTTCCTCGAAGAACAGCGCCGCCTGGTCCGGTTCGCCAAAGATTGCCGCTGCACACCCCATGAAGGTGAATGCACCGGCAAAGTCCCACCACGTGACTTTCCCTGAGTTTTCCTGAGCCTTGATCAGGCGCGCCAAGATGGCGGCCACTGCCGCCTCCGCGAACAGCAGGATGCTAAATGCGGGCAGCACGAGCTCAGGTTCGAGCACGCGGATCATCAGGATGGCAGGGAACACGGTCAGGACGCCGAACAGCGCGAACAGCCCGAAAGGCTCCAGCGCCGGAGTATTTCGCATGATCCAGTTTGAACTGGAGGCCAACATCTGTTCCCCTGAATGAACGAACGCCCAATAGCAGCCGCGCGGCATCTGCTGACGCCCAGCTATCGGCGGCAACCAATAGCAAAACACTCTTGCGTGCGGGAGGTTTCTGACCCGTGGCGCAGCGCCGCAGACGGGTGTAGTTGTCGCTCGACCGCGATGTGGAACCCACGAGGCAGGGACGGGAGGTGCGCGATGGAAATGCGCGACAAGACCGTGTTCATCACCGGCTCAACCGACGGCGTCGGCCGCTATGTTGCGAAGAGGCTCGCCATCGGCGGCGCCAGCGTGCTGGTCCATGGACGCGACAAAGCGCGCGGGGCATCGCTGATCGAAGAGATCAGGCGGGCAGGGGGCCACGAGCCTATTTTTTTCCAGGCCGACCTGTCCTCGCTTGCCGAGACGCGAAAACTTGCGGAGGCCGTGCTCGGAAACCACACGCGGCTCGACGTCTTCGTCAGCAATGCCGGGATCGGTACGCAGAGCGAGGGGCCGGCGCGGCAGACCAGCAGGGACGGCTACGAGCTGCGCTTTGCCGTGAACTACCTCGCGGGTTTCCTGCTCGCGCGTCTCTTGCTGCCGCTGTTGAAAGCGAGCGCGCCGTCGCGGATCGTCAATGTCGCCTCGCTCGGCCAGCATCCGATTGACTTCGACGACGTCATGATCACGAAGAACTACAGCGGCTCGCGAGCTTACGCCCAGAGCAAGCTTGCGCAGATCATGTTCACGATCGATCTCGCGCAAGAGCTGAAAGGCTCGGGCGTCACCGCGAACTCGCTGCACCCGGCGACCTACATGAACACCACGATGGTGCGCGCCGGCGGCGTTACGCCAATCTCCACTGTTGAGCAGGGCGGCGAAGCGATCCTGCATCTGGTGTCGGGCGACGATGTCGCCGACGAGAGCGGGCTGTTCTTCAACGGCATGAACGAGGCCAGGGCCAATCCGCAAGCCTATGACGCATCGGCGCGGAGACGGCTGCGCGCGCTCAGTCTCGAACTCACGGGGCTCGATGCCGGTCACTGAGCTGCGCCGGCGATTATGGTTAGCGAAACATTGAGACCGGCGCCGCGCCTAACTCCACGCGTCCAACTCGGGATTTTACGGGTTCCTCTTCGGCTTAACCTTTACGGGTCTTTAATGGCGCCCACGTAGGGTTTTCCGGCGCGGTCCGGGAGTGGGTCGTGCACCGTCCAGGACAGGCGGTGTATTGCGTACGCGTTGGAGTTTCCCATGGATATTATGACGGGCGCCGGGCTCTTGGCGGGCATTATCGTCATTTCAGTGATGATGCTCATGGGCGGCGACCTGCACATGTTCATTTCCGAACATGCGATGATCATCATTTTCGGCGGATCGGTCGCGGCCACGATGATCCGCTTTCCATTGGGCGCGATCCTGCATGGCCTGCCGCTGGGCGCCAAATTCGCCTTCACCGTGAGCCGGCTGTCGGCGCGCGATCTGGTCGACGAACTGGCCCGGATCGCCGAGATCGCCCGCAAGCAGGGGCCGGTCGGCCTTGAAAAGGTCGAGACCAACGAGCCCTTCCTGGCTAAGGGAATCCGCTACGTCGCCGACGGCTACGACCTCGAATTCATCCGCGACAATCTCGAGCGCGACCGCGACAATTTCCTGATGCATCTCGACGAGGGCAGCAAGATCTACCGCGCGATCGGCGACTGCGCGCCGGCCTTCGGCATGATCGGCACCTTGATCGGCATGGTGCAGATGTTCGCCAACATGACTGATCCCTCAAAGCTCGGTCCGTTCATGGCGACAGCGCTGCTGGCCACGCTCTACGGCGCGCTGGTTGCGAACCTGTTCTGCCTGCCGATCGCCGACAAGCTGCACGGCAAGCTGCTGGACGAGGAGACCAACCGCACCCTGATCATCGACGGCATCCTGATGATTCGCGATTCGAAGAGCCCGGCGCTGGTTCGCGAAATGCTGCTCGCCTATCTGCCGGAAAAGCACCGCGAAGGGGAGGGCGAGCCGGTGCCGGCCTGACCTTCGGCCTGGCAGCGATCCGGAGCTTCACGCGATGGCCAAGAAAAAGCGCGGCGATGCACATACCGGAGGGCACGGCTGGTTCGTGACCTTCGCCGACTTGATGGGGCTGATGATGAGCTTCTTCGTGATGCTCGTCGCCTTCTCCAGCATGGACAACAACAAGCTGAAGATCGTCGCAGGTTCGATGCGCGACGCCTTCGGCTCGCAGACCAATGTGCGCTATTCCGGCATCATCGAATCCGACGGCCTGCCGACGCGGCCGAAGTTGAAGAACGTCGAGCATATCTCGCCGGAGGAGACCTCGGACAGGCCGACGCCCGACGAGAAGGAGCGCAATCAGGAGAACGGCGCCAAGCTGCACACCGACCGCGCCTTCGCGCTCGCGTCCGCTTCGCTCCGGCAGGCGCTGCAGGACATGCCGGAATTGACCGAAATGTCCAAGCACATCATGTTCGAGGAAACCAAGGAGGGCCTCAACCTCGAGATCATCGACCAGGACGGCCGCTCGATGTTCGCCGACGGCTCCAAGGTACCTTACGACCGCACGCGGCGGCTGATCCAGAAGCTTGCCGGGCCGCTCAAGGCAACGCCGCTGCGCGTATCCATCGTCGGCCACACCGCCGCCGGTTTCGTGCCGGCGCGCAGCGAATACGGTGCGTTCGACCTGTCGGCGGACCGTGCCAATGCGGTGCGCCAGATCCTCGAGCGCGAGGGGCTGCCCCCCTCGCACATCTTCGCCGTCTCGGGCAAGGCGGACAGCCAGCCGTTGTTTCCGGACGATCCTTCGCTCGCGGCAAACCGTCGCGTCACCATCACCTTGATGCGTGAGGACCCGCCGCTGCCGCCCGGCTTGAAGCCGTAATCTGCCGAATTTACTATCTGCCGCCTGTCCAGCCGGGGACCGTTACGCGCTTGTCGCGGCCGCCGCAACCGTTGACAGGGAACGCGGAAGCGTGGATAGCCGCGCCGGATCAAACTAGCAGATTGGGCGTTCCCCCCGCCATGGCTGTCAGCGTCTCATCCAGCGAGGTCCAAGAGGGGCCGGTTACGTCCAACTTCTGGGCCTTGACGCTGGGCAGTATCGGCGTGGTGTTCGGCGATATCGGTACCTCGCCGCTCTATGCGTTCCGCGAGGCAGTCGCCGGCGCGACGCATGGGCAGCCGGTATCCCGAATCATCGTCCTCGGCGTGCTGTCGCTGATCCTGTGGGCGCTCTTCATTGTCGTCACCTCGAAATACGTGCTGCTGCTCCTGCGCGCCGACAACAACGGCGAGGGCGGCACGCTCTCGCTGATGGCCCTGGGGCAGCGGGCGCTGGGGCGGAGAAGCTGGCTGTTGCTGGCGCTCGGCGTGGTCGGCGCCTCGATGTTCATCGGCGATTCCATGATCACGCCGGCGATCTCCGTGCTGTCGGCGGTCGAAGGCCTCAAGCTCGCGACGCCCGCACTTCAACATTACGTGGTGCCCGTCACGATCGTCATCCTGGTCGTCCTGTTCTCGGTCCAGCGCATCGGCACCGGGCGGGTTGCTTCCGCCTTCGGGCCTGTGATGGTGGTCTGGTTCGCTACGCTTGCCGTGATGGGGCTGGTCCACATCAAGGATGACCCGTCGGTGCTGGCGGCGATCAATCCCTATTACGCGCTCCAGTTCCTGCTCACCCATGGCACCATCGGGCTGGTGACGCTGGGCGCAGTGTTCCTGGCCGTCACCGGCGGCGAGGCGCTCTATGCCGATCTCGGCCATTTCGGCCGCAAGCCGATCCAGTCCGGCTGGCTGTTCTTCGTGCTGCCGTCGCTTCTGCTCAATTATTTCGGGCAGGGGGCGCTGGTGCTCTCCGATCCATCCGCGATCGAGAATTCGTTTTATCGGATGGTTCCCGACTTCCTGCTGCTGCCACTGGTGGTGCTCGCGACCGCCGCCACTGTGATCGCGAGCCAGGCCGTCATCACCGGCGCCTATTCGCTGGTCCGCCAGGCGGTGCAGCTCGGCCTGCTGCCGCGCTTCGAGGTCCGCTACACCTCGGAGTCCCATGCCGGGCAAATCTATCTGCCGCGCGTCAACCGGCTGCTGCTGGTCGGCGTCCTCTTGCTGGTGCTGATGTTCCACACCTCGAGCGGACTGGCATCGGCCTACGGCATTGCCGTTTCCACCACCATGGTCGCCGACGGCATCATGGGCTTTGTGGTGATCTGGAAATTGTGGAACTGGCGCGCAGCGACCGCGGCCGCGGTGATCGTGCCGTTCGTGGTAGTCGACATGACGTTCCTGAGCGCCAATCTCCTCAAACTGTTCGAGGGCGCCTGGGTGCCGCTTTTGTTCGGCGCAGCCATGGCGGCCATGATCTGGACCTGGCGGCGCGGGACGGCCATCCTGATCGCCAAGACCCGGCGCATCGAGGTGCCGCTTGACGACCTGATCAAGAGCCTGGAGAAGCGGCCGCCGTATATCGTCAAGGGCACCGCGGTGTTCCTCACCAGCGATCCCGGCTTCGTACCGACCGCGCTGCTGCACAATCTCAAGCACAACAAGGTCCTGCACGAGCACAATGTCATCCTGACCATCGAGACGGCGCAGACGCCGCGCGTCGATGTCTCCGAGCGCGTCTACATGGAACGCGTCAGCGACAAGTTCTCCAAGGTGCGCCTCAGGTTCGGCTTCATGGAATCGCCGAACGTCCCGAAGGCGCTGGTGATCGCCCGCAAGCTCGGCTGGCAGTTCGATATCATGGCGACGTCATTCTTCGTGTCGCGGCGGTCTCTCAAACCCGCGGCGCAGTCGGGCATGCCGCTATGGCAGGATCACCTGTTCATCGCCATGAGCCGCTCCGCCAACGATGCCACCGACTATTTTCAGATTCCGACGGGGCGCGTGGTTGAGGTCGGCACCCAGGTAACTATCTGACCGGCGCACGATTGTGGCTGGTTAAACGATTGACCTATGTGTAAAATGCATGGCGGCAGCCCATTTCTCGCCTAACCTATGCATTCGAGCGAGGATATAGCCCTGCCGCGCTGTTTCATTGTGCAGTGAACAATAGAGGCTCCCTCCCATGTCGTCCGAGAGTGCGGTCACCGCGGCGGAAACGCCCGCGGCCAGTGGACATGGAGAGGCGCATTCCACGGCGGGGTTCGGAGCGCTGACGCTCGGCAGCATCGGCGTCGTCTACGGAGACATCGGTACCAGCCCGCTCTACGCTCTTCGCGAAGCCGTTGTGGCGGCAAGCGAGCATAGTGGCGTCGCCACGACGCAGGCCGTGCTCGGCGTGCTCTCCCTGATCCTGTGGGCGCTGATCGTCGTCGTCACGCTTAAATATGTGGTGATTCTGCTGCGCGCCGATAACCACGGCGAGGGCGGAACGCTGGCGCTGATGGCGCTGGCCGAACGCGCCGTTACCAAGGGCGCCGGCGCGGTCGTGATGCTCGGCATCATCAGCGGGGCCTTGTTCTACGGCGACGCGGTGATCACGCCGGCGCTGTCGGTGCTGTCGGCGATCGAGGGCATCAAGCTCGTCACCGCGACCTTCGAACATTATGTCGTGCCGCTCACGGCGTTGATCCTGGTGGCGCTGTTTGCCGTGCAGTCCCACGGCACCGCCCGGGTTGCTGCGTTTTTCGGACCCATCATGTGTGTCTGGTTTGCTGTGCTGGCGATCGCAGCCGTGCCGCAGATCATCAGACATCCTGAGGTCCTTTTGGCCTTCAATCCGCTCTACGCGGTCTCCTTCATGCTCCATCACGGTGTGATCGGGTTCGTCACCCTCGGCGCGGTGTTTCTCGCCGTCACCGGCGCGGAAGCGCTCTATGCCGATCTCGGGCACTTCGGCAAACGGCCGATCCAGGTCGCTTGGCTGTTCATCGTGCTGCCGGCGCTGGTGCTGAATTATATGGGGCAGGCGGCGCTCGTCATCGTCGACCCCAAGGCGATCGAGAATCCGTTCTTCCTGATGTTCCCGGATTGGGCGCTGATCCCGATGGTTGTGCTCGCCACCATCGCGACCGTCATTGCAAGCCAGGCCGTCATCACCGGCGCCTATTCGCTGACGCGCCAGGCGATCCAACTCGGCCTATTGCCGCGCTTCGAGATTCGCCACACCTCGGAGGCCCATTCGGGGCAGATCTTTATTCCCCGCATCAACCGGATGCTGCTCATCGCGGTGTTGTTGCTGGTCGTGATGTTCCGCTCCTCCAGCGCGCTGGCCTCGGCCTATGGCATCTCGGTGACCGGCACCATGGTGGTCACGGGCATGATGGGCTTTGTCGTGGTGTGGAAGGTCTGGCGATGGTCGCCGCTCGCCGCCGCCGCATTGATCGCGCCCTTCCTGTTTCTCGATCTCACCTTCCTGACGGCAAACCTGCTGAAGGTGCTGGAGGGCGGTTGGGTGCCGCTGGCGCTCGGCGGCGCCGTGATGCTGCTGATGTACACATGGCGGCGCGGCAGCCGGCTGCTGTTCGAGAAGTCGCGCAAGCTGGAATTCCCGCTCGCCGACCTCATCGCGATGCTGGAGAAGCGGCCGCCGCAGCGCGTCTCCGGCACGGCGGTGTTTCTGACCAGCGATCCCGCCAGTGCGCCGACCGCGCTGATGCATAGTCTAAAACACTACAAAGTGCTGCATGAGAAGAACGTCATTCTCACCATCGAGACCGCGCCGACGCCGCGGATCGACCCGTCCGAGCGAGTGCGAATGGAGCAGATCAGCCCGACCTTCTCCAAGGTGACGCTGCGCTTCGGCTTCATGGAATCGCCGAACGTGCCGAAAACGCTGGCGATCGCCCGCAAGCTCGGCTGGCAGTTCGACATCATGTCGACCTCGTTCTTCCTGTCGCGGCGCTCGCTCAAGCCCGCCGCGCATTCCGGCATGCCGCGCTGGCAGGACCATCTGTTCATCGCGCTCAGCCGCGCCTCCAACGACGCCACTGATTATTTCCAGATTCCGACCGGCCGCGTCGTCGAGGTGGGAACGCAGGTGACGATCTAGCCTTTTTGCCGGCCCTAAGCCGTTCGCGGTGCTTGATTTTCCCTGCGCAAGAGGCGACTTTGCCCCCGAAACAGGGGGCTGGCTGAGCCCATGAATTGTCTGGAGAACGCGCGTGGCCGACCACAAGGTGCATGATCTAACGCCCCAGGAGGTGTCGAAGGGAATAGCGGATGGACGCTATCTCCTGGTCGACGTCCGCGAGCCCAACGAGGTCGCTTCCGAGGCCTATCCTGATAGCGTCGTGGTGCCGCTGTCGACGTTCGATCCGGACGAGATTCCCGATCCGCAGGGCAAAGAGGTCGTGTTCGCCTGCCGCTCGGGCAAGCGTTCGGTGACGGCATCGCTTGCGGCGCAGTCGGCGGGGTTGCCGTACGACCAGCATCTGGCAGGGGGCATGTTGGCCTGGAAGGCGGCGGGATTGCCGACCAAGACGGGCGGCTGACCTTTCCATGACTTCCATGAACAAGGTCTTCTCGGACCTTCCCGTCACCATTTTCGAAGCGATGTCGCAGCTCGCGCGCGACAACAACGCTATCAATCTCGGCCAGGGTTTTCCGGACGATCCCGGTCCGGAGGACATCCGCCGCGCGGCCGCGGACGCTTCCGTCAACGGCTACAATCAGTACCCGTCGATGATGGGTATCCCCGAGCTCAGGCAGGCGATCGCGACCCATTACGGCCGCTGGCACGGACTTAGCCTCGATCCCGTGACGGAAGTCATGGTGACCTCGGGCGGCACCGAAGCGCTGACATCATCGATCCTGGCCGTGGTCGAGCCGGGCGATGAAGTGGTCGTCTTCCAGCCGGTGTACGATTCCTATCTGCCGATCATCCGTCAGGCCGGAGGCATTCCGCGCCTGTTGCGGCTGGAGCCGCCGCACTGGCGGCTGAACGAGGAGATGCTGCGGAGCGTCTTCAACCGCAAGACCAAGGCGGTGCTGTTCAACAATCCGCTCAATCCTTCCGCCGTGGTCTATCCGCGCGAAGACCTCGAACTGCTGGCGCGGTTCTGCCAGGAATTCGACGTGGTCGCGATCTGCGACGAGGTCTGGGAGCACGTGATCTTCGATGGCCGCGAGCACATCCCGCTGATCACGCTGCCGGGCATGCGGGACCGCACCATCAAGGTCGGCAGTGCCGGCAAGATCTTTTCGCTCACCGGTTGGAAGATCGGTTTCGTCTGCGCCGCGCCGCCGCTTCTGCGGGTTGCCGCCAAGGTGCATCAGTTCCTCACCTTCACCACGGCGCCCAACCTGCAGGCGGCGGTGGCCTACGGGCTCGGCAAGGCGGATGCGTATTTTCACGACATGCGCAAGGATCTGGCGCGGAGCAGGGATAGGCTGACAAAAGGGCTCGAGAGCCTCGGCTTTCCCGTCCTGAAATCGCAAGGCACCTATTTCCTCACCGTCGACCTGTCGCCGCTCGGTCTGAATGAGACCGACGAGGCGTTCTGCCGGCGCATCGTGACCGACTACAAGGTGGCCGCGATCCCCGTCTCGGCCTTCTACGAAAAGGATCCGGTAACCTCGGTTGTACGTTTTTGCTTTGCAAAGCAGGATGCAACCCTCGACACTGCGCTCGAGCGTCTGTCGGACGCGGTGCGCCGTCGAAAGAGGTAGGGAGATGCACGAGCAGGGCCGTCATTCCATTTGTCTCGCCGCCCTCTTTGCCGCGGCTCTGCTCGTCTCTTCATCCGCCCGCGCCGAGGAACGCACGGTCAATTTCTACAATTGGTCGAACTATGTGGCGCCGGGGGTGCTCGCGGACTTCACCAAGGAGACCGGCATCAGGGTAACTTACGACACCTTCGACGCCAACGAGACGCTGGAAACGCGGCTGCTCGCGGGCAAGTCGGGCTACGACGTGGTGGTCCCGACTGGTTATTTCCTGCAGCGCCAGATCACCGCAAAGGTCTTCCTCAAGCTCGACAAGTCGAAACTGCCGAACCTCACCAATGCTTGGCCGGTGGTGACGAGCGAGCTCGCGACCTACGATCCCGGCAACAATTACGCCGCCAACTACATGTGGGGCACCACCGGCATCGGCTACAATGTCCAGATGGCGCAGAAGATTCTCGGCCCCGATGCCAGGATCGATAGCTGGGACATGGTCTTCAAGCCGGAGAATCTCGCGAAGTTCAGGGATTGCGGCATCCATATGCTGGACTCCGCCGACGACATCCTGCCGGCGGCCTTGAACTATCTCGGCATCGATCCGAACTCCACCAAGCAGGCCGATCTCGAGAAGGCCGCTGACCTCGTCAGCAAGGTCAGGCCTTATGTTCGCAAGTTTCATTCTTCGGAATATCTGAGCGCGCTCGCCTCCGGCGAGATCTGCTTCGTGGTGGGCTGGTCAGGCGACATCATGCAGGCGCGCAGCCGCGCGGTCGAAGCCAAGAACGGCGTCGAAATCGGCTACACCATCCCGAAGGAGGGCGCGCAGATGTTCTTCGACAATCTCGCGATTCCCGCCGACGCCAAGAACGTCGCCGAGGCCCATGAGCTGATCAACTACCTCTACCGGCCGGACGTCGCTGCGAAGAACTCGAATTTCCTGTCCTACGCCAACGGCAACCTGGCCAGCCAGAAGCTGATCGATCCCAAGATCCTCGACGACAAGAACATCTATCCGGACGAAGCGACGCAGAAGAAGCTGTTCGTCATCACCGCGCGCGACCCCGCAACCCAGCGGATCATCAACCGGCTGTGGACGAGGGTGAAGACGGGGAAGTGAGGCTCGCTGTCGCGACGCTCTCCGTCATTCCGAGCGCAGCGAAGCAATCCATAGCGCCACAAGTGGAGGCATGGATTGCTTCGTCGCTACGCTCCTCGCAATGAGGGGCGGTATAGGCTTCAGCTCACCGCCAGCGGCGGTGCAGCCAGAGCCACTGGTCCGGATATTCGCGCACCCAGCCTTCGATCACGTTGGTGACGGCCTGCATCGTGCCCTGGATATCGATCTCTCCGGACGCATTGAACACGGGCTTCACTTCCTCTGACAGTTCGCCGCGGAAGCGGTTATTGGGCAGGCGGATGATGCGGGCGCCGTGGATCGGGCATTCGACCTGACGCCGGAGCCGCGCCAGCGTCGGGTTGGCCTTGGTCTTGCGGCCGAAGAAGGTGACCTGGACGCCGTTGGTCAGATATTGGTCGACCAGCATGGCGACGTGCTTGTTGTCTTGCAGCGCCTGTGCAAGCCGGAGCGGCGCGTCGCGGCCGGCGGGGATCAGCGTGCCCATCTTGATCGCCCGGATCTTCTCGATCGCGCGGTCCGCGGCTTCGCTGTTCGGCCGTCGGAACAGGATCGCGGTGTCGAGCCCGTGCGCGACAGCCGCCAGCGCCGGCAATTCCCAATTGCCGAGATGCGCGGCAAAGATCAGCGCCGGCTTGCCGTCGTCCCTGATCTGGTCGAACAGCTCGATGGTCCGCGGCGGCAATTCGATGCGGCTGTTTTCGGGATGGTCGCGGTCGTAGTCCCAGATATGGTCGAGATGGGCGAACTCGGCGCCGATGCGGCCGAGATTGTCCCAGACGCCGGCCAGGATCTTCTCGATCTCCTCAGGCGATTTTTCCGGAAACGCGGCCTTCAGATTCTCGCGACCGATCCGGTCCTCACGCAGCCTGCGACCGATGAAATGCGCGGCGCGCCCGAAGAAATCGGCGGTCTTGAACGGATCGAAGCAGCGCGTGGTACGCAACAGCGCGATCGTCAGCGCGCCCACCGCCGCGTCGCCCACGGGCTTGACGGCGTCGCGAAGGCGCGCGCGGGCGCGAAGGAGCTGCAGGCGGTTCATCGCGACAAGCGGCGCGGCGTTTGGTTGAGCATGATCTCTTCAGAAAACCGGAGACCAGTTCCTCGGATCATGCTCTAGGCCGGCTCGCGTGTCAGGATCAATGAGGCGTTCTGCCCGCCAAAGCCGAACGAGTTGGACATCACGGCAGTGACGCGGGCGTCGCGCGCCTTGTTGCCGACCACGTCGAAATGAATGGTCGGATCAGGCACGTCATAATTGATGGTCGGCGGAATCCGCTGATGCTCGAGCGTGAGCAGCGAGAACACCGCCTCGACCGCACCGGCCGCGGAGATTGTGTGGCCGACCATCGACTTGTTCGACGACACCGGAATCTTCGAGATCTGCTCGCCGAACACCGCCGAGGTCGTCAGATATTCCATCTTGTCGTTCTCGGGCGTCGCTGTCCCGTGCGCGTTGATGTGGTCGATCTGTTCCGGCTCCATCCCGGCGTCAGCCAGCGTCTTGCGCATGCAGCCGATGATCGGCTTGCCGTCCGGGCTCGAGCGGGTGCGGTGGAACGAATCAGTCAGTTCGCCGCAGCCGGCGACGACGCCCAGGATCGTCGCGCCGCGCGCGGTGGCCGCCTCATAGCTCTCCAGCACCAGCGCGCCGGCGCCTTCGGCCATCACGAAGCCATCGCGGTTCTTGGAGAACGGCTTTGACGCTCCCTGCGGCGGATCGTTCTGCGTCGACAGCGCCGAGAGCAGGGAGAAGCGGACCACGGCTTCCGGATTCACCGAGCCGTCGGTCGCAACGCACAGGGCCGCATCCGCCTCGCCGCGACGGATCGCCTCCACGCCGAGCTGGATCGCGGTTGCGCCGGAGGCGCATGCGGTCGACAGCGAGATCGGCGAGCCCTTGGTACCAAAGTTCTCGGCGAGGTGTTTTGCGACCGAACCGAACATGAAGCGATCATGATAGGGGGCGAATCTGCCGCCGCCGCTCGCGCGCAACATGTCGTAGTAGTCGAACTCCTTCTTGTCGATCGTGCGCCCGAGTTCGAGCCGTTGCGGCCATTCGGTCTCGACCGGCGCGACTGCGAGGAAGAGGGGACCTGGAAAGTCACCCTTGCTGCCAATACCGGATTGCGCCAGCGCCTCTTCGGTGGCGATTTCGGCGATGCGCTCGGAAAGAAGAGTCGAGGTGAAGGGATCGACGGTGACGAAATCCACCGTTCCGGCCATCGTGGTCCTCAGTCCATCGATCGGAAAACGGGTGACCGTCTTGATGCCGGATTCGCCGGCAACGAGCTTGGCCCAATTGTCCGTCTTGCCGCCGCCGAGCGACGTGACGATGCCCATGCCGGTCACGACAACGATCGGCCTGCCAAATTTATCGCGTGGTGTCGCCATGCTTCCCCCGTCGATGCTGCGCGAATGCGCCCTACTTGACGGCCTCAACCAGGGCCATCCCTTCGCCCTGCCAGTGACCGGTTCCCATCACTACAATCTGGGTCGGCGGATCCGACTTTTCAACCTCGAACCCGGTCGGATCGTTCGGCGGAAACAGCGCGCCGCGTGAGACCGAGAGCGCCGCCAGGGCAACGCCGAGCGGGAATTGGGCCTCCACGGTGTGGCCGAACATCGTTCCGGTGGCGCGCACGGCAAGGCCCTGGTGCTGGCGCAGGAACGCGCGCTCTTCCGACGTGACGGGCTCGGCGCCGGTGGCGCCGGTGACGACCACGCCGACATCGTCGCCGACGCCGAGTTTCGACCACAACGCCTCCAGCGACTTCGTCACCGCGCCCGGCTGCTTGCGCTGCGCGAGGTCGGCGACCACCTTGGAGAGCTTGGCATAAGGCTTGGCGCCGCGCGCCTCGGCGTGCTCGCGGGATTCCAGCACCAGGAACGCGCCGGCGGAGCCAAGCGCGAATCCGCTGTTGTTCTCGCGGGCCCAGACCGGCGCGAACTCGCCGGTCAGGTTGAAGTCGCCGAATTCAAACAGGACGAGCAGGTCGAGGCGTTCGCCATTGTAGGCGCCGCCAACCAGCGCAATGTCGCTCTGGCCGGCCTCGATGCGCGCCAGCGCAATCCGCGCCGCGTCGATGCTGGAGGCTTCCTCACCCATGAAAGTGCGCGAGGTGCCGCGGACGCCATGAACGATCGCGATATTGCCGGCGAGCAGGTTGGAGAGCTGCGCCAGGAACAGCGTCGGACGCAGTTCGCTCATCAGGCGCTCGTTGAGGAAGCCGGGGCTGAAGTTGCCGCGCGCGTCGGCGTTCAGGATCGCCGTATCGACCGCGAGGTCGCGCTCGCCGCCGCCAGCCGCGACGATCATGTCCATGCGGGACAGGATTTCCTGATTGCCTTTGACGCCGGCCGAATCCAGCGCCAGCCCCGCGGCATAGGTGCCGATGCGCTGCCAGGCTTCCATCTGGCGCTGGTCGCCCTTCTTCGGGATCTGCGCGTCGAAGCTGACGGGGGCGAGCGGATGGACGATGTAGGGCGCGAACCGCTTGTCGTCGATGTTGATGCGCTTGGCGTTGAGCGCATCCCAATGCGCATCCGGTCCTTCGCCGAGCGACGACAGGACGCCAATGCCGGTGATCCAGACTTCCTTCCGCTCAGTCATGCGTCTGTGCCTGCTGCGGAAAGCCGATCTTCTTGGCCATCGCGTCCATGTGCACGCGCAGATCGGGATGGGGGAAGGGGATGTGGCGGAACGTCAGATCGGCGCTGCATTTCAATTCCTTGCCTACCCGAACCTTGGCCGACGTCACCGCAAAGCCCGAACCTTCATGCTCGACCTTGGCCTCGATCGTCAGCACCTCGCCCGGGTTGACGAAGCCGCGCATCTTGGCTTCCTTGATCATCGCGAGAAAGGGCATCCGTTCGAACTTCATCAGGCCGAGCAGCAGCCAGCCGGACGACTGCGCCATCGCTTCCGTCAGGAGCACGCCAGGCATGATCGGATAGCCCGGGAAATGGCCTTCGAAGATCGTGCTGGTCTGCGGAACGTCAGCCTCCACCACGATCGTCTTGTCGCCGATGTTGAGGTCGACGATGCGATCGATGAGCGTGAAATATTCGAGCTGCATGGGGCGCTCGGTTACGAGCCCGACGCCGTGCCCGTGCCTGCGTTCTTGGCCGCGACCAGTTCGTCGATGCGGTCAGCGAGGTTCTTCAGCACGAAGTACTGCTCGGTCGTGGCCTTGCCGTCGTTGACTTCCTGGGTCCACTTCTCGAGTGGCATCTTGATCCCGAACGCCTTGTCGATCGCAAAGGCGATGTCGAGGAAGTCGAGGCTGTCGATCCCCAGATCGTCGATGGCATGGCTTTCCGGCTTGATCGTGTCGCGCGGGATATCGCAAGTCTCGGCGATAATGTTGGCGATCTGCTCGAATGTGGAAGACATCACTAAGCCTTTGATATATTGGCGGTAAATTCCGGGACGGTCGGGAGGTGGCGGGCGGCGTTGTCCCGAAATGCCCTGTTCCCCCGGGCGGACTCGAGTGCCCGTATATCGGAGCGGGGCCGCGAGTTCAATGGAGCTTGGCCTTGTCTGTGGAGCCGCTTTGCTAGGCAGCAGATACCGCTGCGGTTCCAGCGCTAGCCCCTCGGCATCACTGAAATCCGTGCGCAGTCACGCCGGCCCATCAGGACGCAATCCTGGGTTTTGCGCAGGTCGGCGATGCTCACGGCCAACCAGATGCCGATTGCGGTTAGCGCCACCGTGAAAGCGAAGGCCGCGATATTGGCCAGCATGCGCTGGCGGAAGTCATCGGGCTCCTCGCGCGGGCGCTCGTAACGGGAAAGGTCCTGGGCGACTTGTCCGGGCTTTCCCGCCTCAAGCGGTTGCTCGTGGCGGGCGGGCGGATGGGCGGAGGTGCGCGGTCGGAATTTGAGCACCACGTGCTCGCCGTCCGAGCTGATAGGCCGCTGGATTTTCACTGCCGTCCGTCCGCAGAAGTTGTGATCCTGTTTAGCACGCCGTGCGCGCCTCTCACGTAAAATATTGGTGCGCGTTCTCGCAACGTGACCCCGCGGCACTTCATGGAACTGATGGTGGGGCGATGGGCGCAAGGCATCGCGGCGATGTGTGCGATGCACCCTCGCGCGCGACGTGGGGGATCCTCCGTTCACAGCTCGTCGAGACGGGAGACCGAGGAATTCAATCCCTGGTGGCGCCGTGCCATAGTGGAACCGGCCCTCGATGGTTTCCGTCGGCAGCAATAGGGAGTTGAACCATGGCAAATACGCGTGAGCCGATTCTCAAGCCGGTTACGATCATGTCCCTGCGCCCGACTCAGATGACGGTCGGCATGAGGGAGGTGAAGGAGAAGCGCCAGCGTTGGCGCGAGCACAAGTCGGCGAAGAAGCGCGCCGAAATGCTGGGCCAGCACATGATCCCGGTGGTGCTCGGGCCCGATGAGCGCCACTACGTCGTCGACCATCACCATCTCGCCCGCGCGCTGCACGATGAGGGCGTCAAGGATGTGCTTGTCACCGTGATCGGCGATCTCACCATGGTCCAGCGCGATGCGTTCTGGGGCGTGATGGACAACAAGCGCTGGGTCTATCCCTACGACGCCAAGGGTGATCGCAGGCATTTTCGCGATCTGCCGAAATCGGTGGTCGACCTGAAGGACGATCCGTTCCGCAGCCTCGCCGGCGAACTGCGCCGTGCAGGCGGTTTTGCCAAGGATACTACGCCATTCAGTGAGTTCCTGTGGGCGGATTTCCTGCGTCGCCAGGTGGCGCGCAAGCTCGTGGAAGCTGATTTCGACACGGCAATGGAGAAGGCGCTCGCCGCGGCGAAGAGCAAGGACGCGATCTACCTGCCGGGCTGGTGCGGTCCGGCGTCGGATGAATAGAGCGTTTTCGAGCGAAGTGGACGCCGGTTCGCGTGAAGAAAACGCGTCAGAACAAGAATCTAGAGCTTCGGTTCTGATTCAATCAGAACCGAAGCTCTAGCGGCCTGTCGGCGGCCGCGGTGGCGTGCCGTGTTCGTCCGAATCGCCGTTGCCGCCCAGTGCGCGATGCAGGAAGCGCTCGGTGCGGCGGCCGACGGTCAGGAGCACGAGCGCGATAACCAGGACTGTCGCGACGATCCGCCACTCTCCGGCTCCGGAGACGATACCGATACAAGCGGCCAAAAAGGCGCAGGCGGCGCTCGTCAATCCACGGACGCGGAAGTGTTCTGTCTCATGGACGATGACGCCGGCGCCGAGAAAGCCGATGCCGGTCAGAATGCCCTGGATCACACGGCTGGTCGCGTCGGTGATCCTGCCGACCTCGGTGAACTGCACGGCGACCACCACGACTGCCGCGGTGGACAGTCCGACGATGCCGAGCGTCTTCAAGCCGATCGGCTTGCCTTGCAGGTCGCGGTTGAGGCCGATCAGTCCGCCCGCCAGCGTGGCGACGCCAAGACGCAGGATGATGTCGCTCCATTCAAGCACGCGGCATACCTCGGCGGCCGGCTATTTCGGCAGCCGTCCCATCATGTAGAACTCGTCGTTCGGGCGCATCGCGGTGAAATTCGCCATCCGGTTCGACAGCGCAAAGAAGGCCGCAATTGCCGCGATGTCCCAGATGTCGTCATCGCTGAACCCGTGCGCTTTGAGCGCGCCGAAATCGGCTTCCGAGATCGTGCTCGCCTCGCGGCTCACTTTCATCGCGAAATCGAGCATGGCGCGTTGGCGCGGCGTGATGTCGGCCTTGCGATAGTTGACGGCGATCTGATCCGCGATCAGCGGATCCTTGGCACGGATGCGCAGGATCGCGCCATGCGCGATCACGCAGTAGTGGCATTGGTTGGCGGCGCTCGTTGCCACCACGATCATTTCCCGCTCGGCCTTGGAGAGGCCGCTGTCCTTCTCCATCAACGCGTCGTGATAGGCAAAGAAGGCGCGAAACTCGTCGGGGCGATAGGCGAACGCCAGGAAGACGTTCGGCACGAAGCCGGATTTCTCCTGCA
Source organism: Bradyrhizobium sp. Arg237L (assembly GCF_029990105.1). Classification (NCBI taxonomy): domain Bacteria; kingdom Pseudomonadati; phylum Pseudomonadota; class Alphaproteobacteria; order Hyphomicrobiales; family Nitrobacteraceae; genus Bradyrhizobium; species Bradyrhizobium sp. Arg237L. The sequence goes on from NZ_JAQMIL010000048.1 coordinate 52,114, forward strand.
CGGCGAGGATACGTTCGCGGATATCCTCGGGCAGTTTATCGAGGGGAGGCACGGGAAAGCGTGTTGCGATCGGCTCAGTCATAGGCAGGTTCCGGCTCAAGGCGGTAAGGCTTGGCCGGAACCATAGTCGATGACGGCGCGAGCGCAAGCGCTCGGCCGCAAGGCGCTCAGCGCAGCGGCTTCTTCAGGAGCGAGAAGCGATCGGGATCGAGCCCCATCGAGGGCTGCAGCATCGGCGCGTCCAGCGTCGTGGCGCGCGCGGCGGGCCGCTCGCTGATCGCGGGGTCGTTGGGCACGTCGCGGTGCGAGGTCGCGCCGCGCCAGCGCTCCAGGACGGCCGAGACGAAATGCATGTCGTGGCCGGCGGCAACCGACGGCACGGTCGCGATGGTGGCTTCGCTGCGCGGAAGCTGATGCGGCGGCACCTCCTTGAAGCGCAGCCGCGTCGGCAACGCCACGCCTTCGCCGAACGCCAGCACCTCGCGGGTGCCGAGCGAGGGCACGAACGACAACAGGTTGGCCGCGGCGTCGGAAACCGCCGAGCGCAACAGCGCCTGGTCGCGGTCGTTGGCGAGCCGCATCGTGAACAGCGTGTTGCACTGGGAGATGATGGTGGCATCCAGCTCGGCCGGGCGCTGGGTGACGAGGCCGAGATAGACGCCGTATTTGCGGCCTTCCTTGGCGATACGGGATACGGCCTTGCGGGTCGGGCCGAAGCCGATATTGCGGTCGGCGGACGCGTAGCGGTGCGCCTCCTCGCAGACGAACAATAGCGGCGAGACGCCGTCGCTCCACAGCCCGAAATCGAATGCCATCCGGCAGAGCACGCTCACGACGGAATCGATGACCTCGGCCGGGAAGCCGGCGAGCTGCATCACCGTCATCGGCTTGCCGTTGGCGGGCAGGCGGAACAGGTGGCTGATGACCTCCGCCATCGTGTCGCCGCCGACATTGGCGTTGTCGAACATGAAGGCGTAGCGGGGATCGTTGCGCACGGTCTCGATGCGCGAGATCAGCTTGTGATAGATGATGCGCGAGGAGCGGTTCTCGAGCTTGCCCATGCGCTCGTCGATCAGCGCGATCAGGTCGACCAGACGATAGGGCACCGGCGTATCGACGGTGTAGCCGATCTGCTTGGGATCGATGCGTTTCAGCCCGATGCGGTCGGCATTCTGGTACTGGGTATAGATGCCCTTCGCCATCGGGATGACTTCGGCAAGGATGTCGAGTTCTTCCGGCACGCCGGGGCGGCCGCCGAACAGCACGTCGACGATCTCTTCGAAGTTGAACAGCCAGAACGGCAGTTTCAGGTTGCGTGGGTTGAGCACCTGCGCGCGCTCACCGAAGCAGCGACCGTATTCGTTGTGCACGTCGAGCAGGAAGATGCGCAGGTTCGGCCGCGACTTCAGGATCTCGTTGAGCAGCAGCGACACGCCGGTGGACTTGCCGACGCCGGTCGAACCGAGCACGGCGAAGTGCTTGGACAGCATTTCCTCGATATCGACATACGCGGTGACCGAACGATCCTGCTGCAGGGTACCGACATTGATCTGGTCGGAGCCGCTCGGCGCATAGATCGTACGCAGTTCCTCTGCGTTGATCAGGTCGACGGTGTCGCCGATGGTCGGGTAGTTGGTGACGCCGCGCTGGAATTTGGGACGGTCGCCGCCGAGAATTTCGCCGAGCAGGTCGACGGAAGCGGTTGCGATATAATTGTCGGACGTCGGCAAGTCCTCGCAACTCACCTCCGTGATCATGGCGACGATCACGGAAGACGCACTCCGGATGCTGACGAAGCGACCGACGGTCGCGCGCACTTCCGAAAATGGCATCTGGCTGGTTGCCAGGAGTCCGACGCGGGCTTGCGAGCCGCGCACCGAAATCACACGTCCAAAGGATGTCACAGTTCCGGACCCGGGATATTGCGAGATTGAGCAGGGGCTCCCACTATGGGAAGCGGGGCTGGACAAAGGGTTAAACCGAAGCGGCTCCAGTTTTGCTAAATCCACACCATCCGGGTGAGGATTTGCTTCGCAAGTTAGAGGCTGGCGGAGCAAGTTGCGCGGGAAACCAGGGTTTTCTCGCCAAAACCTGACCCGACCCCTCGCTGGTTCCGATTAACGATCGATTTACCACTTCGGTAGAGCGCGATACCGCTGGCTGCGCCGTCAACCATTCGCCCCGCACGCGGCGGGGTCGCGAAAGGATGATCACGCCGGAGGCGGGGGGTGGGTGCTGGCAAGATGGTCAAGACCTGCTTTCAGGAATGATTTGACGGCGTCCGTTGCACCGGATGCTTCGTCCGACACCAGGTCGAAATGCGCGGACCATACGACCCTGCTGCTGTGGTCCGGGGCGTCCTCGATGCGGAACTCGCCGACATAGTTGCGGATCGGCATCGCGGTTGCCTCCATCCTGTAGCGATAGAAGCGCTCATTCGGCGCGAATTCGATCAGCCGTTCGGTCTGTCGCTTGCCGTCGTGCGTCTCGGCAACCCGCGTGCAGCCCTCGTGGTCTCCTTCGCTTTCCACCCTCGTCAGCATCGGGTGCCATCGGCCCACCGAGCCGAAAGAACCGATCTCCCGCCAGAGGTCTGTCGATTTCTCGCCGATCGGCACGGATACGATGATTTGCGGCATGCGTCAGTTTCCCCGTCATTCTGCTTGCCTCGTGGCGCAAACTATTTCGCGGCGCAGCAGTTCCGGGGGAACATCTGAAAAAAGAGGAGACGCGTCGCCTAGAGGCCAGGGATGTCGTGGTGCCCGCGTCCATGCCCCTGAAAAATTCATCCAGCGCGCCGCTGGCGCCGTCGCGCTCCTTCGCAAAAGAGGCTAGTGAATCCGAACCGTGACGGACGAGTCGTTCGCTGGCGTGGTCCTCTTGTCAGTTTGGAGACGTCAATGCAGCCGGAGCCGATCTACGACCTTGCTCATCTCGGCCACATGGAACTGCTGACGCCAAAGCCGGAGGAGAGCCTGAAATTCTTCGTCGACGTCATGGGCATGACGGTCAGCGGGCAAAAGGGCGAGTCGGTCTATCTGCGCGGCTGGGACGATTACGAACGCTATTCGCTGAAGCTGACAGGGGCGAAGACTTCAGGCATGGGTCACGTGGCGCCGCGCGCTCGCAGCCCGCAGGCGCTGGAGCGTCGTGTCGCCGCGCTCAAGGACTCCGGCTTCGATCTTGGCTGGATCGATGGCGATATGGGGCAGGGGCCGGCTTTCCGCTGCCGCGATCCTGACGGCCATCTCATCGAACTCTACTACGAGACCGAATGGTACCAAGCGCCACCGGAACTCAAGCCGGCGCTGAAGAAGCAGGCGCAGCGCTTTCCCGCACGCGGCGTCAATGTGCGTCGGCTCGACCATCTCAATTGCCTCGCCGTCGACATCAGGGCGAATCGCCTGTTCTTCGAGAATTACCTTGGCTGTCGGCTCACCGAGCAGATCGTGCTCAACGATGGTACGGAAGCGGCGATGTGGATGACGATGTCGAACAAGAGTTACGACTTCGCCCACACTCGCGACCACTACGGCAAGCCGGCCGCTTCCACCATGTCACCTATGCGCTCGACAGTCGCGAAGAGATCTTGCGCGCGGCCGATATCTTCCTGGAGAACGGCGTCCATATTGAGACCGGCCCACACAAGCACGCAATCCAGCAGACCTTCTTCCTTTACGTCTTTGAGCCCGGCGGCAATCGCGTCGAGGTCGCCAACGCCGGCGCCCGCTTGATCCTGGCGCCGGACTGGAAGCCGATCGTCTGGACCGAGGAGGAGCGCAAGAAGGGCCAGGCGTGGGGATTGAAGACGATCGAGACCTTCCACACTCACGGCACGCCGCCGATTGGCGAATGAGTGTGAATCCGCGCCAAAGCCAGGAATAACCGATGGCGACACGCATCGATTTCACCAGCGAAGAATTCTTCCGTGATCCTGCGACCGCTGTCGCGGCGCTGCGAGCCAGCGCGCCCGTGGTTGCCACGCGATTTCCGATCGTGGGCAAGGTCTGGGTCACCACGACCTATGAGACCACCGCAACGATGCTGAAGGATTCCTCCACCTTCACGCTGCGCAAGGAGGACGGGGCGCTGGCGGGACTTCAGTGGTGGATGCCGAAATCCATCGCAACGATCGCCAACAGTATGTTGACCAAGGACGAGCCGGATCACAGCCGCTTGCGCGGCATCGTCGATGAGGCGTTCCGCCGTCGCGCCGTGCTCGAGATGGAGCCGCATATCCGGGCGATCGCGGACGGCCTTGCGGACGAACTGTTCGCATCCGGTAGCCCCGCCGATCTGGTACAGCGCTATGCGCGCATCCTGCCGCTCTCCGTCATCTGCGAGCTCCTCGGCCTGCCAGCGGCCGACCGGCCGAAATTCATCGGCTGGGCGAATGCGATGGGGCAGATTGCCAGCGCCTTCGGCTTCCTGCGCATGCTGTTCATCCTGAGGAAGATGGGGCGCTACCTGGAGGAACGCCTGCAGGCCGCGCGCAAAGAAGGCGGTGAGGGGCTCATTGCCGAACTGGTGCAGGTCGAAAGGGACGGCGGCCGCATCACGCCGGACGAAATGGTCTCGATGATGATTCTGTTGCTCGGCGCGGGTTCCGAAACCACGACGCATCTGATCAGCGGATCGGTGTTCGAGCTGCTGAAGAACCCCGAAACGCGTAACTGGCTGGAGGCCGACTGGAACCGCGCTGCGCTGGCGGTCGAGGAATTCCTGCGCTTCGTCTCCCCGGTGCAATTCTCGAAGCCACGCTATGTGCGGCGCGATGTCGAGCTCGGCGGCGTCGCCCTGAAGAAGAACGATCGGGTGATGGCCATGATCGTGGCCGCCAATTTCGATCCCGCATCGCACCCACAACCCGAGCAAATGGACCTCGAGCGGCGGCCGAACCGCCACATCTCCTTCGGCACGGGCATCCATTTCTGCCTCGGTCACCAGCTCGCGCGGATCGAGGCGATCTGCGCGCTAAAAGCGCTGTTCACCCGCTGGCCAAAGCTTCAGCTTGCGGTTCAGCCGTCGGAGATCCATTGGCGACGCCGGCCCGGGATACGGATGATCGAGAAGCTGCCCGTGGTGCCGAATGCGTGACCGGCGCAGCGTATCGAGACCATGCTAGCCTGTACGACCGGCCGCCGGGGTCGAAGTCGCGAGGAGGCGGTTCTTGGTAGACATCTGGGCAAGGAAATCGACAGCCGACCTGCTGCAGGAGGCGGCAGGGGTGGAAGGAGACGCGCGGGCCTCGCCGCTGCGGCGCACGCTGTCGGCACTCAATCTCGTCGCGCTCGGCATCGGCGCCATCGTCGGCGCGGGCATCTTCGTTCTGACCGGACACGCAGCGGCAGCGAATGCAGGACCTGCGGTGACGCTTTCCTTCGCGTTCGGCGCGATCGCCTGCGCTTTCGCGGGCCTCTGCTATGCGGAAATGTCGTCGACCGTCCCGGTCTGCGGCAGCGCCTATACCTTTGCCTATGCGGCGCTGGGCGAATTCGTGGCCTGGATCATCGGCTGGGACCTGGTCCTCGAATATGCCGTCGGAGCGGTGGCGGTCTCGATCGGATGGTCGGGTTATGCCGTCAGCTTCGCCAGGGATTTTGGCCTTACGATACCGCCGGAGCTCGCGTCCGCGCCGCTGAGCTATGATGCGACCACGCATGCATGGTCGTCGACGGGCGCGATCTTCAACGTGCCGGCGATGCTCATCATCGTCTTCATCACGGCGCTGCTGGTTGCGGGGATCAGAGCGTCGGCGCGGTTCAACAATTTCATCGTCGCGGTGAAGCTGGTCGTCATACTCCTCTTCATCGCCTGCACGATCTCCTCATTCACGACCGCGAACTGGGTCACCGCGAGCAATCCCGAAGGGGCCTTCATTCCGCCGAATGCGGGCGTCGGCGTCTATGGCTGGTCCGGCGTGTTCCGCGGCGCGGCCGTGGTGTTCTTCGCCTATATCGGTTTCGACGCGGTCTCGACCGCGGCGCAGGAGGCGAAGTCGCCGGAGCGCGACATGCCGATCGGCATTCTCGGCTCGCTCGTGATCTGCACGACGCTCTATGTCGCCGTCGGCTTGGTGCTGACGGGCATCGTGCCGTTTGACCGGCTGAACGTTCCCGACCCGATTGCGGTCGGGATCGATGCCGCCGGCGTCGGCTGGTTGTCGCCGATCATCAAGCTCGGCATCCTCTTCGGCTTGACCTCGGTGATACTGGTGATGCTGCTGGCGCAGCCCCGGATCTTCCGCGCCATGGCGCATGATGGATTGCTGCCGCCGGCGATCGCAAACATCCATCCGCGTTTCCGGACGCCTCATGTCGCCACCATCGGTTCCGGCATTGTCGTTGCCCTTCTCGGCGGGTTGCTGCCGATCGGGCTGGTGGGCGAGCTCGTCAGCATCGGCACGCTGTTCGCGTTTGCCGTGGTCTCGATCGGCACAATGGTGCTGCGCGTCGTCGATCCGGACCTGCCGCGTCCATTCCGGGCGCCGGCGATCTGGCTGGTGGGGCCGGCCGCGGCCGCAACCTCGCTCTTCCTGATGCTCAGCCTGCCGATGGACACCTGGATCCGGCTCGCGGTGTGGCTCGTGATCGGCCTAGTGATCTATGCCGCCTATGGCCGCACGCATAGCCGTCTGCGCGCGAGCGATCAGCGCTGACGCGGCGGAACGATTCGGCCCGGAGCAAATTCATCCAAGGCATCGTCCACGCCCGATCGAAATATGCCGGACAGCGCTGCGTCGGCGACATGAAGCTGTGGCGATTTTGCAGATGTGAAGGCGTGTGCTTAGCGTTCGGTGATAGCCTGAGATCGATCAACGAGAGCGGCAAGGGGAAGCGTCAATGAGCGAGCAAACAACCGCCAACCGCGAACGACAACCATCTCGCCGGCATTTTCTGCAAACGGGCGCGGCGGTCGCGGGCGGGGCCGCGCTCGGCGCGACGCCAGGCACTGCGGACACCGGCAACCTTCCGCCCAACATTCCCGAATGGATGAAGGTCCCCGGCGCACCGATGGGCGATCAGCCCTATGGCACGCCGTCGGTCCATGAGAAGGGCGTCGTCAAGAACATCTCCAAGACGCTGCCGCAATACGTTTCCGCCTCCGGCCGCACGCCACTGCAGGAGCTTGATGGCATCATCACGCCGAACGGGCTGTTCTACGAACGCCATCACGGCGGTGTGCCCACCATCGATCCGGTGCAGCACAGGCTGATGCTGCATGGCCTGGTCGATCGCCCGCTGATCTTCACGATGGACGACATCCGCCGCTTCCCCTCGCAGTCGCGGATCCATTTCATCGAGTGCTCCGGCAATCCCGTCTACACCAAGCCCTATGGCAAGACCGCGTCCGATCTCGTCGGCCTCGTGAGCTGCGCCGAGTGGACCGGCGTGATGCTGAAGGACGTCTTGAACGAAGCCGGCCTGCAGAAGCAAGCGAAGTGGCTCGTGGCCGAGGGCGCGGATGCGGCGGCGATGACGCGCTCGATCCCGATCGAGAAATGCCTCGACGATGCCATGCTGGTCTACAGCCAGAACGGCGAGCGGCTGCGTCCACAGCAGGGCTATCCACTGCGCCTCTTGCTGCCGGGCTTCGAAGGCAACATGAACATCAAATGGCTGCGCCGGCTGAAGGCGGTGGCCGAGCCTGTTTATTCGCGCGAGGAGACCTCGAAATATACCGACCTGATGCCCGACGGCACCGCGCGCGAGTTCACCTTCTACATGGAGGCGAAGTCGATCATCCTGCGTCCCTCGGGCAGACAGAAACTGAACGGCGCCGGCTTCCACGAGATATCAGGGATCGCCTGGAGCGGGCACGGCAAGATCAAGCGCGTCGAAGTCTCCGTTGACGACGGCAAGAGCTGGCAGGCGGCCCAACTTCAGGAGCCGGTGCTGACCCGCGCGCTCACCCGCTTCCGCCTGCCATGGCAGTGGGACGGCAATCCCGCCGTGATCCAGAGCCGTGCGATCGACGAGACTGATTATGTGCAGCCGACGCTTGCCGAACTGCTCGCGGTTCGCGGCGTCAATCATTTCTACCACAACAACGCGATCTGGCCGTGGCGCATCGCCGCGAATGGGGAGGTGAGCAATGCGCTGGCCTAGTTCGCACATCGCGCTGCTCGCCGCCGTGATTGCTGGGCTCGCTGTCGCCGCGCAGGCCGAGGAGCGCTTTCATATCGGGCGGGCGGCGACGCCGGCGGAAATCAAGGGCTGGGACATCGACATCGGCCATGACGGATCGAACCTGCCGCCGGGCAGCGGCAACGTCGAGCGCGGCCGCGTGGTTTTCAGTGAACAATGCGCAGCCTGCCACGGCGCCGACGGGCAGGGCGGTGTCGGCGATCGCCTGGTCGGCGGACAGGGCACGCTCGCGAGCGCAAAGCCGGTGCGTACCGTCGGCAGCTACTGGCCCTATGCGCCGACGCTGTTCGACTATATCCGCCGCGCCATGCCGCAGAACGCGCCGCAGTCGCTGAGCGATGAGGATGTCTATGCGGTCTCCGCCTACATCCTCAATCTCAACGGCCTCGTTCCGGCGGACGCCGTGCTCGACGCCAAGACGCTCGCCGCCATCAAGATGCCCAATCGCGACAGGTTCGTCTCCGACCCGCGGCCGGACGTGCGCTAGCTCTACGGCAGCCGTAGCCGAACGGCACGGAAACCGGCGGCCGTGCGGATCACGCCGGCACTGAGCAGCCGCCATATTGCCGCGCCGAAGCCGATCCTCGATGCCGTGCCGAGCGGCGCTTCCGCGCGCGTCGTGGTCGAGAGCGCGTATCGGGCCGCATCCATCGCCGGCTTCTCGATCCAGCGATAGGTGAGTGCGGCGACGGGAACGACGAGGACCACGGAGAGAACGAGCGCGGCCACCAGCGCCTGCGCTGGCGTTCCCAGGACCACCAGCTTGTCGTCATTGTGCCAGACCACCAGTTCGAGGTGGAGCTTGTGGCCGAGGAAGGAGGCGGCGCTGCGCATGATCTGGAAGATGAAGGTGTGGATCATGTAGATCGAATAGGACCACAGCCCGAGCTTCTGCAGCGCAGGCGAGCGGAGTATCGCCGAGATGCTGCCTTGATCGAACGAGAACACGCAGATCACGACCGCGGCGAGCAGTGGAAACAGATATTGCGGTCCGCCGGATGGGGTAACCAACATGAACACAGCAACCACTATCGCGCACGAGACCTCCAATATGTTCGGCATGTCGAGCCGGCCGTTGGAATAGAGGCGCAGGTCATAGACCAGGCATCCCGCGAAGAAGGAGAACATCGCGCGCAGCATGCCCCAATCGCTGGAGACGAACAGCGTACCCGGCGAGCGTTCGTAGAGCTGTATTCCGGCCGCAAGGCAGAGGCCGAGGAAGATCTCGCGCCGACGGCGGGGGAACAGCACGACGATGACCGCGAACAGCATCGAGACGTAGAACTCGACCGCCGCGCTCCAGGCCGGGCCGTTCCAGGTCAGGCCCCCATGCAGGTTGAAGGACTGCAGGAACAGGATGTTGGTGACGGCTTCATAGAGCGTGTGGCCGTTGCCGAACGGAACCGAATCCAGCGCGAACGAACCGTCGGTGCGCATGAAGACGATCTTGCTCACTTCGATCATCACAAACAGCGCCAGCATCACCATATGCAGCGGCCAGAGCCGCGCGAACCGCATCGCCATGAAGCGGATGCCATCGCCGGCATGGTTAAGGCGCTGACCATAGGCGTGACAGAGCACGAAGCCGGACAGGGCAAAGAACATGTCGACGCAGAATTGCAGGTTCACGAACGGCTGGGTGCCCTTCAGCGCATGGTAAACGGGAATATGGAAGAGCACCACGAGCAGCGCGCAGATGCCGCGCATTGCATCAAGTGCCTCAAACCGACCCGTGCCCGAAGATGTCTGTCCCGCCATGATACGCCTCTTTCGCCGGCTGTACGTTTGGCATGTCGTTGAGCAAGGCGGAGGCCAGTGGTGATGGCGGAGCGGCGGGTGATCGGGGTTCTCTGAGGTTTGGTAAATCAGCAGATGATTCGCTTACGCTCGCAATGACGGGAGCCGTCATTCCGGGGCATCGCGAAGCGATGAGCCCGGAATCCATTTCGCCGCTCGCGCCTGCGGCCAGATGGATTCTCTGATGTGCAATTGCACATCATAGCTCGCGCTGCGCGCGCCCCGGAATGACAACGGCATATTGGTACGAGCAAATGGCAGGACTATGCTTCTCCTGCGCTCGTTGATTATCGCGCAGCGTGGGACGCTAACCCGTCCCCTTATGATCTTCTCACCAGCTTCCACCTGCCATCGGCCGTGCGCTTGAGTGCGGGGTCATCGAGGCGGATGTCGCGCGACAGGAAATCGATAAAGGCGCGCACGCGGGCGGGAAGGGGGCCAGCGTGGCCGACATAGACCGCGTGAATATCTTCGCGGTCGCCGGGATTGAGAGCTTGAAGCACCGGCACCAATCGTCCTGCCTCGATGTCCGGACCGATGTGGAACAAAGCAAGGCGCGCCATCCCGGCGCCGCCCAAAACGAGCCGGCGCACGGATTCGCCGTCGCTCGCACGGACCATCGGCGGCGGCAACACCTCTTCGATCCGCTCTCCCTTGCGGAACGGCCAGCCGCGGATCGTGCGCGGAAAGGTCCAGCCGATGCCCCGGTGGTTGGCGAGTTCGGTCGGCGTCTTGGGCGTGCCATGTTTGGCGAGGTAGTCCGGCGAGGCCACGACGGCCATGCGGCTGGTCGCGAGCTTGCGCGCGATCAGCCGCGACACCTGCAGCGGGCCGGCCCGGATCGCGATATCAGCGCGCTCCTGCATCAGGTCGATCACGGTGTCGGTAAGGACGATATCGAGCGTGATCCCGGGATGCTCGGCAAGGAAGCGCGGTACCAGCGGAAGGATATGCAATGTGCCGAACGGGATGTTGGTGTTGACGGTGAGATGGCCTCGCGGCGTCGCGCCGGCGGCGGCTTCATGTTCGGCTTCCTGGATCTCGGCGAGGATCCGCACCGCACGTTGATAGAAGGCTTCGCCTTCCGGCGTGAGCTGCAGCTTGCGCGTGGAGCGATTGATGAGTCTGGCGCCGAGGCGGGCCTCCATCCGCGACACCAGCTTGCTCACGCCAGACGGCGTGAGCCGCAAGCTCCGCGCCGCGGCGGTAAAGCCGGCGCGATCGACGACGCGGACGAACACTTCCATTTCGCCGGAACGGTTGGTGTCTGATCGGACCATGTTGAATTGGTGTCACAAATGATTGGACTTGTCGCCCTCTAATTCTCGTAAGGCCCCGACGCTATTTCCGCGCTTGCGTCCCTTCCAGTCCGGAGCCACATCCTTGCCCATCGCTGTCCTTGCGCTCACCGCCGGTGCCTTTGGCATCGGTACCACCGAATTCGTCATCATGGGTCTTCTGCTGCAGGTCGCTGCCGACATGCATGTGTCGGTATCGGCCGCAGGCCTGCTCATTTCGGGTTACGCGCTGGGCGTGTTCGTCGGCGCGCCGATCCTGACGCTGGCGACGCGGCGGATGCCGCGCAAGGTCGTGCTGCTGGCGCTGATGGCCATTTTCACGCTCGGCAATGCCGCCTGCGCGCTGGCGCCGAGCTACGGGTTGCTGATGGCCGCGCGGGTGCTGACCTCGCTGGCACACGGCACGTTCTTCGGCGTCGGCTCGGTGGTCGCGACAAGCCTCGTCGCCGAGGACAAGCGCGCTTCCGCGATCGCGACGATGTTCGTCGGCCTCACGGTGGCAACCATTCTTGGCGTGCCGTTCGGCGCCTGGATCGGGCTATCGCTCGGATGGCGCGCGGCGTTCTGGGCGGTCACCGCGATCGGCGTCGGGGCCTTTGCCATCGTGGCGCTGTTCGTGCCGAGCCACGTGGGCGAGGACGGCAATGCGGTGACGATACGCGACGAACTGGCGGTGCTGCTTCGTCCGCAGGTCCAGCTTTGCCTCGCCATGACGGTGCTCGGCTTTGCCGGGGTGTTCACGGTCTTCACCTATATCCAGCCGATCCTCACACGCGTTACCGGATTTTCCGATGCTGCCGTATCGCCGATCCTCCTGGTATTCGGGCTCGGGCTGTCTATCGGCAACGTCGCCGGCGGACGGCTGGCCGATCGAGGCCTGCCGCGCGCTCTGATCGGAACGCTGGCAGCGCTCGCGGTCGTCTTGGTCGCAATGACCGCTGTGCTTCCGCTGAAGGTGCTGACCATCGTGCTGGTCGGACTACTCGGTATCGCGGCGTTCGCGACCGTAGCGCCGCTGCAGTTCCGGGTGCTCGAGACCGCCGGCGAGGCCGGACGGACGCTCGCCTCGAGCCTCAACATCGCCGCGTTCAATCTCGGCAATGCATTCGGCGCCTGGGCCGGCGGCGTCACCATCGACCATGGGTTCGGTCTCACCGCGCTGCCCCTGGTTGCGGCGGCGATCACCTCGGCCGGTCTTGCCCTGGCGCTGTGGAGCCTGCGCCTCGATCGGCCGCAGGCCCAGGGGGCGACGTGTCCGGCGGAATAGCGTAATGGTCAGAGGTCTGCGGTCAGAACTTTCGGAGGACCTGGACGGGGAAGGTCGCGTTGTTGGTCTGGCCGCTGCCGTCGGTCCAGAAGCAGTCGACTTGATCGTCCTTGACCGTGTCCACCGTCATCAATGACCCACCTGAGCGCAGGCGGACAAGATCGCCGGGGCGAAATTGGGGCGTAGCGGGTCCGGCGGTCGCGATGCCCTGTGAAGCCGGGGCGGCAAATGCCGGAGCGAAAAAGGGCGCGTTGAGTGACAGGATCAAACCGGCACCGATCGAGAAGCGCTTCATCACTGCGAGCATGTCAGAGCCTCCGTTTCTTCAGAGACGATGAGGTGAGATCTTCAATACCTCACTAGAGCATTTTCGGTTCTGATTGAATCAGAACCGAAGCTCTAGATTCTTGTTTTGGCGCGTTTTCTTCACGCGAACCGGTATCCACTTCGCTCGAAAACGCTCTAGATCTGCATTTCGTATTCCGCGCGCATCCCTTCATGACCCTGCTCGTTCCTTTGCAGGCGGTCGCCTTGAGTGGGCGGCGGCACGCTCGTCGCGCCATCGGAGGTCAATCGATCGGTCCTCAGATAGCCGACGGCTGCGCGCTTCACTTTTTCAAAGGCGTGGTTCTCGATCTGCCGCACGCGCTCCGGCGAAATGTCCAGCCGGTTGGCGAGCTCTGCGAGCGTGGGCGGGTTCTCGGCGAGGCGCCGTGCTTCGAACACCTGCCGCTCCCGCGGTGTCAGCACCTTCAGCGCGGCCGAGAGTGCGCTCGTCTGCTGGGTCGTCTCATCCCGTTCCGCCAGTATCACTTCGGCGTCCGGGGAATCATCGACCAGCATCGTCTCCCATTCCGCCGTTTGTCCATCGTCGTCCATCGGCTTGTTCAGGGAGAAGTCGCCGCGCAGCCGGCCGTCCATCTCGATCACGTCGGCAACGGTGACGCCCAGGTGCTGGGCGACCGTATTGGCAATTTCCGGCGTGAGCGAGGTCGGGTTGTTCGAGACTTTCCTGATTTCGCTCCTGAGGCGGAAGAACAGCTTCTTCTGAGCCGCGGTCGTTCCGATCTTGACGAGCGACCAGGAGCGCAGGATGTATTCGTGAATGCTCGCCTTGATCCACCATAATGCGTAAGTCGAAAAACGCGAGCCACGGTTCGGCTCGAATCGTTGGGCGGCAACGACCAGGCCGACATTGGCTTCGGCGATGATATCGGGAAGCGGGAGACCATATCCGCGATAATGCCGCGCTACCTTGGCCGCAAGCCTGAGATGACTTTTGACGAGCGCATGCAGCGCGGCCTGATCGCCGAATTCATGCCAACGGCGTGCAAATTGCTGTTCCTGTTCCGCGTCCAATAGACAGTATTGTTCCATTGTAAAGGTTCCGTCAGTTATTTGCGCCCGGCGCTTTGCGTCGAGAGCTGGTCGGGGCCTGAGCTATGTCGAGGCAGTACGATCATTAGGGGCAGGCGCTGCATCGGTCTTTCGAGAGCGACGGTTTTTGCTGAAACGCACATTTCAGATCACCTCGGTTGGGCGCACGGCGTCTCTGTCCGGCCAGACCGCATCGGGAAGATTGACGATGATTGGCGTCGGCGTGCTGCGAACGACGACCCAGCGGAACGGTTGCTCGTTCGAGAGATTGCTTTCCATGTGCGGCAGGAAGGCCGGAACGTGGATGAAATCGCCAGCCTTTGCGTAGGCAACGAATTCTCCTTTGGCACCCCAGCGGATCTCGCAGGCGCCGGAAAGGACGAATGCGATCGTTTCCTGCTCCCCATGATGGTGGATACCGGTACACGATCCCGGCTTGACCTCGAAAAGCCCGCCCCAGATGGCCGAAGGGATACCGAGCGCGGGATCGATCGCGGCACAACGTTCGGAGCCTGGAGTTTGTGTCGTGCCGAGGTCGAAGCGATCGGGGCTGACAATTTGGACTGAGCTGTTCATGGTGATCACGCTCACGTTTCGCGTTAGCTGCTCGCTGACGATAGGCAGGCGTGGTCGGCAGGGCCATTAAACAGGGGTTTAATCAGTTCACGTCCGATTGAGAGGACGCTGCTTACAAATCGGTGAGCTTGCTGTGCTCGCAGACAGCGGGCTCACGCCGCAGTTATTTGTGAAGTGTGCGTCGGGTTGAGGAGGTGAGGCGGGCGTGCGAATTCGCAAAATACGTGCGATCTCGATCTTGCGATTGCCTGCGGGCCGCGCGCTATCCCGGCGACGACGGAGCCGAGCGTCGCGATACAAACGACGCCCGGCTCTGCCACGCTCCTTGGGCTCCTCTAGAGCTTTGGTTCTGATCCAATCAGAACCGAAGCTCTAGATTCTTGTTTTGAAGCGTTTTCTTCACGCGAACCGGTATCCACTTCGCTCGAAAACGCTTCAGGCGGCTTATGTGTCTGACTTGGTTTGGGCCGCTGGGCTCGTGGCGGACACCCGCCACACCGTGTTTCCAACATCGTCGGCGATCAGCAGTGCACCCGCCCGATCGATCGCCAGGCCGACCGGCCTGCCGTGCGCACGGTCGTCCGCATTGAGGAATCCAGTGACGACATCCTGCGCAGGACCGGATGGCTTGCCGCTGCTAAACGGCACGAACACCACCTTGTAGCCGTTGAGCGGGGTTCGGTCCCAGCTTCCATGCTCGGCGACGAATGCGCCTCCATGGTACTGCGCTGGAAGGTTATTGCCTGTGTACATGGCGAGGCCAAGCGGAGCCACATGAGAACTCAGGGCATAGTCCGGCACGATCGCCTTGGCCACGAGATCGGGGCGTTGTGGCTCGACGCGCGGATCGAGATGCTGGCCATAATAGCTGTAAGGCCAGCCATAGAAGCCGCCATCCTGCACCGAGGTCAAATAGTCCGGCACGAGGTCGGGGCCGATCTCATCACGTTCGTTGGCAATGGCCCAGAGCTTGCCGGTCTCGGGCTCCCACTGCAGCCCGGTGGGATTGCGCACGCCGCTGGCGAAGATGCGATGGGCGCCGGTCCCGCGGTCGATCTCCCAGATCGCGGCTCTCTCATACTCGGCCTGGATGCCATTCTCGGTGATGTTGCTGTTCGAGCCGACACCGACATAGAGCTTTGTGCCGTCAGGGCTCGCCAACAAGGTCTTGGTCCAGTGATGATCGATCGGCCCGCCGGGAAGATCAGTCAGCTTGGTGCCCGGGGCGGTGATGCTGGTTTGTCCATCCTCATAGGGATATCGGACGATCGCATCCGTGTTTGCGACGTAGAGATCGTGGCCGACCAGTGCAACGCCGAATGGCGAGTTAAGGTGGTCGAGGAACACCGTGCGCACATCGGGAATGCCGTCGCCATTGGTGTCGCGCAACAGCGTGATGCGATTTGCATCCTGCGCCTTGGCGCCGGCGAACCATTGCACCCAGCCGGTGACGAGATCCTTGGGCCGGAAGACAGGGGCCTTCGGGCCATTGCTTTCGACCACCAGCACGTCGCCGTTCGGCAGCACATAAAGCGATCGCGGATGTTCGAACCCCGTGGCCAATGCACGGATCTGCAATCCTTCCGCCACCTTCGGCGTTTCGCTGCCCCACGGAGCTGGCCGCGCAATCCTGATCGGCGGCAGCAGATATTGCTGCACCTCCGGCAAGTACGGATGGGCGCCGATCTGCCTTGCAGGATTCCCGCCGCTGTCGTCACAGCCGGCGAGACTCAAGGCAGCGGCGGCGGCCACAGCCACGGCGGCAAAGCGCGGCAGGTTCGCCGCACGGGAAAGATTGAGCAAGCTGGTCATTCGGCTGCTCCTGCGCGATCGCTATAGGTCAAGCCCCAACCTCCCACCGCCAGGGACAGCAGAAGGATCGTGACGAGCCCCGAGAGCGCGAGGCCGGTCGGCACCACCGCTGTATAGCCATCGCGGCTGTGAACGAGGACATTCACGATCGAGAGCACGATCGCGACAACATAGGTGAGTGCGCGAAACCAAGCCGGCCTCTGCCTGTCGATCAGGAGATCGATCACGGCAGCAATGGCCGCAAGCGCCGCGATCACCAGGCCGGCCGCAATCAGCCAGACCGAAAATCTCTCCCACATCACCAGCGCAGTTCGCCAATAGGCGAGATCGGTGACGAAGGCGCCGATCAAGTAGGCCACCGAAAACGGCAGCAGCATTTGATGAATGGCGTGCCGGCGGGGCGCAACCACCGGCTCCGCTTCGGTTTCGATTGTGGAACTGCTATAGGCCATCGCGATTTGCGTCATACTTCGATCCTCACGATAGTGTGCACGTGCGCGGCATCTCGGCGCTAACGCCTGCTTGGCAAGGCAACTTTCGATCTGTTCGATATGTCGGAGCGCTTCGCAGCTCCCATAGGTGCAAATGGGAAAGTGGGCGGCGCTTTCAAAAGCACGCGTTCGAAACTGACGGTAAATCCTCTGTGACCTTAGCCGCTGACCTCGGCTCGGCTCGCGAAACCTATCCGAGCTGCCTCCCGCGTCATCGTCTCGAGGCGTGCGCTCGTTCGGCGGCGGCGGTATCGGCGGGTGTGCCAAGGTCGGGCAGGTGACGCCGTCAGGCAATCTGTCATATGGTTGACATAGGAAGGTACCATGTGAGGACCGAGGAATGGCGCGACCTCCGGGATCTGCTTGCGCGAAATCGAAGGCCCTCGCGAGGAAGTAGCCGACGAGACGGCTCGGTTGTCAGTGATGGTACGTATTGGCCAAATCGCTTCGTCCCGTGCGCAAGTCCGGCAGAGGATGAGCTTGCCCCGCTTCGGCGCCTGGACCTTGGCCAAGGTTGCGGCGCTACTTGTCATTTTGGTAGGGGTTACCGTCGCATCTGGAAACGAGCGGAAGCCGCCGATCGGCCTCATGACGTTTAACATCCCGGCGCAGCCGCTGATCGACGCCCTGCAGGCGTACAGCCAGCAGGCTGGCGTCCAGGTGATGTTCGAAACGACCTCGGCGGCCGGCTTCCGTTCGCTGCCGGTCAACGGCGAGTTCACGCCGCAGGCCGCGCTGCTGACGCTCTTGGCCGATACTGACCTGAGGGTTCGCTATAGCCGATCCAACGCCGTGACGCTCGCGCCGGCGTCCGTGCCGGATCCGGACGAGCCGCCCATCCATCCTCCGGTCTCCGCGGACATAACGCTTGGAACGTTGCGTGTTCGCGGTACGACCGACGCTTCCGATCGCAATCTGGGGGAGTATATCAGCCTCCTGCAATCGGACATTCAGAAGGCGCTCAAGAAGGGCGGGCGGACCAGGCGGGGCGAATATCGGGTCGCGGTCAAACTATGGGTGACGCCGTCCTCGCGAATCGTAGACAGGGCCGAGCTCGACGGTTCGACAGGCGACCTTGATCGGGATAGCTCGATCGCCGAGAGCTTGCGTGGCCTGGTGTTGAGCCAGCAGGCGCCGCCCAACATGCCGCTCCCGATCCGCTTCATGATCTCGATCCACGCGCTGTAGGCGACCAATATAAAGGGTTGCCTCAAGCTCCGGCGACATCTTACTCGATGCTGCGGCCATCAAACGATTCTCGGGGCGCGCAGCCGTTGCCAACGATTGCGGCAAAGCGGCCGCGGTATCTCGATCTTCCCGCACCTGTGGTTCGATTGCCGCAATCGCCGACCAGCTTGCAAGTGACTGATGTCCGTCACGCGAGTGTCATCCTCGGTCGATAGGGAAAATCGTGGGACTGACCACGGTCTGCGAAATGAAACGCAGGGCGTGGCGTTGCGGGGCTGGTAGGTGTCTGATTCGAATAGTAAATCTCTGCGAGAGACAGTCGCAGCTGATTACGAGGGCTTGGCCAAGCGTCTGACGCGCTGCCTTGGCTCCTCGGATTTCGCGCGCGAGGCGCTGCACGAAGCGTTTCTGCGGGTCGATCGAGTGTCCGATGCGGTGCCGATTCATAGCCCCGTCGACTATCTCTTTCGCACCGCGCTGAACGTTGCCAAGGATCGGCGCAAGAGCGATCGGCACTTGTTGAACGCCTCGGAAATCGCGGCGATCATGGACATCATCCCCGACGACCGTCCGGACCCGGCGATGGTGACGGAATCGCGCATCGAGCTGACGGAGTTTCAGAAGGCCCTCGCGGAATTGCCCGCCCGGCGGCGCGACGTGTTTGTCGCGGCCCATCTCGACCATCTCCCCCACCGCGAGATCGCTACTCGGTTTGGCATCAATGTGCGCACGGTCGATTTCGACCTGCAGCATGCCATGGAGCATCTCAGCCGCCGGCTCGGCCGCACCGTTCTCCGGCGCCTCGGGCCGCGTCCAAAGGCGAAAGCCAGCGAGTAGCTTGCATCTTGGCAAGGGACGTGCTTGTGAGGCTGTTTAGATCATAATCCGATTGGACGGAATCGGATCATGATCGTCTTTGTTTGAGCATGATCTCCGCGCAAACGCTTCGCGTTTGTCGCGAGGGAAAACCGGTTTCCGCTTTTCCGGATCATGCTCTAGCGGCATTTTTCCAACGCGCACGGTTGAATGGCTGCGCGGACCGCGAATCTTCAAGAAAAATTTTGAAAGATGCACTTTCTATAGCGATAAAGAGCTTGAAAGTGCGGATAGCCCGGATTTTCGATTCAGTCTTCCTTTGCGTCAATCGTCTATAGAGCATGAGGACGCGGTATTTTTGAGTACGCCGGAATCATTCGGCGGGAGAATCAACAAAGAGCGATTGGCCTTGACCGCAGGCGACGATATTCCTTCCGAGCTGGACCCGCTGTTGCGGCAGGCGCTTGCGTGGGTTATTCGCCTGCACTCGGGCTCGGCGACGTCGGACGATGCTGCCGCTTTGGCACTTTGGCGGCAGCGCAGCGCTGAACACGAGGCTGCCTTCCGCGATGCCGTGAGGCTGTGGCGCAGCTTCGGGGAGGCCACGCGCGCGCTCGCCAGCCAAGAGCTTGTGAATGTCGAGCGTTGGAGGCCGCCTCTCGCGCGCGACAGGCTCAGCCGCCGGGCGCTGATCGGGGGCGCGATGGCTGCTGCCGCATCGGTGGCCGCCGGATATGTGGTCGTCCGTCCGCCGATGGGGCTATGGCCGTCGTTCGAAGAACTGTCGGCGGACTATCGGACAGGCAAGGGCGAACGACGCAACATCGCCTTGGCCGACAACGTCTCGCTGACGCTCAACACGCAGACGAGCATCGCCGTGCGGTCCGAGCAGGGGGCTCCGCGCATCGAACTGATTTCGGGCGAGGCTGCCGTCCAGGCCGAGCGCGACGCGCCCGCGCCGCTTGTCATTGATGCCGCCGGAGGCCGCGTCACGACGCGTCGTGCCAGTTTCAATGTGAGATGTCTCGATCGTGCCGTCTCGGTGTCGTGTCTTGAAGGCGCCGTCGAAGTCGAATGGAAAGGACAACGCGTCGCCATTTCGGGCGAGCAGCAGATATCCTATTCGGCGGCGATGGGGCTCGGACGCGCCTCGCAAGCGGATTTGGAGCAGGCGGACGCCTGGCGAAAGGGTCTTCTGATCGTCCGCGACTGGCCGGTCAATCGTCTGGTCGAAGAGATCAATCGCTACCGGCCGGGCAGGATTGTCGTTATGGACGAGCAGCTTGGGCACCGGATGATTTCGGGCACATTCCATCTCGATCACCTGGACGACTTCATCGCTCAGGCCCACGGCCTGTTCGGCGCCACGGCGCGGTCCCTGCCGGGAGGCATCGTGTTGCTGAGCTAGCGTCTTGAATGGACTCCATGTCCCCCGCGACAAATTGTTCGACAAGACGGGTCTGCCAGACAAACTGCAGGACAATGAGGATTCAATGATCAAGCCGCGACATGCGGATGGCGTGCACCGGTGTCGCGGGTTGGCCACCGTCGTCCAAGGCATTGCGGTCGGTTTCGGACTGCTGGGGCTGACGACGACGGCCGCTTGGCGCGCCGAGGCCCATGACATCGGCTGGGCGGTTGGGAATTTCGCGCCGCATCAGCAGCGGTCTGAGGTTTCGCCCCTGGCGCGCACGCAGGAGCCTACGGTGCCTAACCGCCAAAAGACCGGCACCGGCTTTTTTGTCGACGACAAGGGCCATATGTTGACCGCCCGTCACGCGGCGGAAGATTGCTCGCGGCTTATCGTCTTCAAGGAAGGCCGGGCCCTGGCGGCGCAGCTCGTGGCCTTGTCGCCCAGCGCGGATATCGCGCTGATCAAGGTGTCGAAGACCCTGGGGCTGGCGGCGGTTTTCCCGAGCTCGGTCGGCGTGAGCACCAACGATATGGTGTTTGCCTCTGCTTACGATAAGCTGGCGACCAACCGCGGTATGTTTGCAAACGCGACCGTCGCGGGAAGCCCAGGCAGCCAGTCGGGTGTGCTGCAGATAGATACGGATGTCACCTTCGGCGCCAGCGGTGCGCCGGTACTGGACAGTCGTGGCCTGGTACAAGGGATCATAAGCCGCAGGACCGGATCGAGCCGTGTGGTCGCGGTGGGGGCAGGGGACGCCAAGAGTTTCCTCGCCTCCAAGGGGGTTCGTGTCGCGGAAGATGACCGATCCCAGATTGTCGCCACGACCTCGCGATCCAGCCGGGCGGCTTCGATCTCGGCACGGGTCACGTGTTTGCAGAATTGAGGCGAGACGCATGTGGCAGATGAGTTCTCAATCGAATCCGTTCCCGGCGCGCCGACATTCGCGGCATCGGTCCGCGTCCAAGATAGCCGGTTGGGTTGCGGCGACGGCCATCGTGGCGACGTTTTCGCCGGCGCTGGTTTCCGCGCCAGCGCGGTCGCAGGAATTTCGCGAGGCGAGCAAGGCGCCGCCGCATTGGACTCAATTCGCGAAGCTGGTCAGGTATCGTTTTGAAGACTGGATGGGAGCGGATGACGAGGTCGGCAATCGTTTCCGGGCCTATCTTCGCGAACACCGCGGAAAAGAGGACGGGCCGCCGCAGATGCTCGAGGTGCGCGCCTGGCTCAATCCTGACGGCACGGTCGAAAAGGTGAGCTTCCCCCCGCTCAACAATGCGCAGGCCGAAGCTGATCTGCGGAAGATCCTCACGCGGGGCAATGTCGGGGAGGCGCCGCCACCGGAAATGCTGCAGCCCCTGCGCCTGCGCCTGTTGCTGAATCTGAAATAGCATCACGACCGGGACGATGCTGGGAAAGCCGGGCGGTGCGTGGTTTGCGCCGCGCGCTTCGCTGGTGGTCCGCAGGGCGCACGCGCCGTCCGCGAATCGTAAGGCGCACGCAAAAATTTCTTAAGACTTTGATTCAGTCTCGCTCCGGGTCGATCGTCTGTTGAAGTGAGGCACCATGAACGCGGCATTCCGCCGTGTCGTCATGTGTGTGCCCAGGAGACGAGCGAGCACCCGTGCAATCTGAGATCGGTTACAAGCGTGGCGGACCTGCGTCCGCCCGAACGGTGTTGCTCGGCCTGAGGCCTATCGTGTCGGTGATCGCCGGCGGTCTTTGCGCGCTGACGTGGGGTGAGGCGGGTGCCGCGCCGCAAAGGGCGCAGCAGCCGGCGAATGCATCCCCTGCGCAGCAGCCCGCGAATCCGGACAATGCGCCCGCGCCGGCCGGGGCGGCGGCGCAGAGCGCGGCGCCGGCGCAACGCTTCGACATCGACGACTTCGCGGTGCAGGGCGCCGACAAGCTGCCGCAGATCGACGTCGAGGAGGCGATCTATCCGTTCCTCGGTCCGGGCAAGAGCGCCGACGACGTCGAGAAGGCGCGCGCGGCGCTCGAGAAGGCCTATCGCGACAAGGGCTTTCAGACCGTGAGCGTGTCGGTGCCGACGCAGAATGCGCTGCGCGGGGTCGTCATTCTCAAGGTGGCGGAGATGAA